>DAOSUR010000010.1 GCA_035378985.1 Anaerohalosphaeraceae bacterium | reverse complement strand
ATAGACAATTGAGCGGGCAGTTCTTCTCCAATAGAGGAAAAAATCTCCACCCCCAGAGCTTGCTAAATCCCCTCGAAAAAACAAACGCTCAGGAAGCCGCGCCGGCGGCGGCAGGCGCTTTGGAAACCTTTTCGTCCGCAGGCGCCCCTTTGCCCCGAAAGACAATCACCTTGGTCGGACACTTTTGACGGGCCGCCTCCGTCGCCTCACTGGGCTGATAGCGGGCATAATCCACCCGGGCCAGATTGTCCTTGACCGTAAAGACATCGCTCTGACGGGCACATAGACCGCACCCGATGCAGCCGACCGCACACATCGCCCGCGTCGTCTTGCCGTTCTCCCTGCTGCTGCAGGCCGCCACCAGCATCATCTCGTGCGTGAAAGGCACCATCTCAATCAAACCGCGCGGACAGCCCGCCACACAGGCCCCGCATCCGGTGCACTTGTCATAATCAATCACCGCCAGTCCGTCGATAATATGAATGGCGTCAAACCGGCACCGGCGCACACAGCCGCCGAACCCCAGACAGCCGAAGGCGCAGGCCTGCACATTCGGCTGGGCATTGGCGCTGGTGCAGCCCTCAATCCCCCTGTACTCCGCATAAAACGTTTTGTCCTGTTTGCAGGCCCGGCAGTGAATAATCGGACGCTTCGGGGCTCCGCCCTCGGATATCTGCAGGTTCAGCACCGCCGCAATCTTCGCCGCCGTCGCCGCCCCGCCCGGCGAACACCGCCCAATCAGCGACGCATCCGCCGCCACAGCCTTGGCATAGGAAGAACAGCCCGCAAAGCCGCACGCTCCGCAGTCCACCTTCGGCAGCACCGCGTGAATCTGTTCCACCTTCGGGTCTTCCTGCACCTTCAGCTTGATGCTGGCCGCCAGCAGCACGACGGCAAACACAACCCCCAGACCTGTCAGCAGCAGGGCTGATAACCAAACCACCTGCATTCCTGTTGCGGCTATCATACCGTTCCTGTCCTTTTCTAACCGTCCTGCGGACGGATACCTGTCCTACCGAATCATTCCGGCAAACCCCATAAACGCCAGCGTCAGCAGCCCCGCCGTAATCAGCGTAATCGGCGCCCCCCGCAGCGCAGCCGGCACATCCGCCAGCTCCAGATTCTCCCGAATCCCCGCCATAATGCAGATCGCCAGCGTAAATCCCAAGCCGGCCCCAACACTGAGCACCACCGTCTCCGGCAGATTGTCAATCCCCCACAAATTGATAAACAGACACATTCCGAGGATGGCGCAGTTGGTTGTAATCAGCGGCAGAAAAATGCCGAAACTGTCATACAGCACCGGAAAGAACTTCCGCACATACATCTCCACCAGCTGCACGGCCCCGGCAATCACCAGAATAAAACAAACATAGCGAAGAACATTCAGACCGTACGGAATCAGAACAAAATAATCTATCAGCCATGTGAGGGTCCCTGCCAGCGCCAGCACAAACGTAACAGCGCACCCCATCCCGAAGGCCATATCAATCCGGCCGGAAACCCCCAAATATGGACACGTCCCCAAAAACTTCGTAAAAACCAGATTGTTGACAATCACAATCCCCAGAAATCCGAGCAGCAGGGTTTCAAATGTATCCATACCGGCTCTCCGTTCCGTCAGCTTCGTTTACTGGTGACCATTTTAACCAGCCCGAGCATCAGTCCGAGGGTCAGAAACGCCCCGACGGGCATCGCCATCCCCGCCATCCGAAACAGCGGCACATCCGGCAGACTCACCAGCGTCACCTTTTGGCCGAACTCAAAAACAATCTGTCCGGTCGCCAGCAGCTCCCGAACCAGCGCCAGCACCGCCAGCGCACCGGTAAAGCCCAGCCCCATTCCGACGGCATCGGCCAGACTGACCAGCAGCCCGTTCTTGCTCGCGCAGGCCTCCGCACGGCAGATAATAATGCAGTTGACGATAATCAGCGGGATATACGGCCCTAATTTGGCGCTCATCGCCGGCTGATAGGCCTTCAAAAACAAATCCGCAACCGTCACGAAAGCCGCAATCGTCAGCGTAAACATCAGAATCCGAAGGTGCGGCTTGAGCAGATTGCGCATCAGACTGACCACCAGATTCGAACCAATCAACACAAAAATCACGCTGGCCCCCATCGTCAGGGCCGCCTGCACACTGGTCGTCACCGCCAGCGTCGGACACATCCCGAGAATCAGCCGCAGCACCGGATTTTCCTGCCACAGTCCCGCCAGAAATGTGCGGGCCAAACTGGTCTGATTATCCGCCATTCGTTCGCCTCATTCTTTTGTCAGCAGCCCCTGCTCCCGAAGAGCCGCCCGAACCGCCGATACATACCGATTCAGAATATCCACCACCGCCTGACTGGTCACCGTCGCCCCGCTGATGGCCACAATCTCGCCGTCAATTCGCTCGGCATCGCCGGTCTTCACCAGCGTAAGCGTCCCGGCCGGCGCCCCGACAAACTGTTTCTGATAAAACCCGCCGGGAATGGTGATTTTGTCCCCGAAGCCAGGCGTTTCATTGCTGCTGAGCACCCCAAAGCCCGCCAGCTTCTCAAATCCGGCATCCGCCGCAACAACCAGTTTAATCTTGTCGGCAAAACCGGACCCTTCACACACAAATGCCCAGCCGATGCGTTTCCCCGAATCATCCACAGCCCGATAGACTTCAATCTGAACCGTCTTGCCTTTGCCCGCATCAACAGGGATTTTGAATTCAACCGCTTCAAACCGTTTCGCCTCCGGCAGCATCCCGCCGGCCAAACGCGTGAACTTTTCCACCTCGTTGCGGGCAATCCGCGGCGCCCACGCCGTGTCCGCTATCGCCAGCAGCACACCGAAAACCAGCGACGAAACCAGCAGCAGCCAGCTCTGCTCCCAGAAAAACCGCAGTTTAGACATGGGGCTTGCCTCCCACCGGCGCCGTATGACAAAGCCGGTCAATCAGCGGCGTAAACGCATTCATAATCAGCACCGCATACATCACCCCTTCCGGGTACTCTCCCACAACTCGAATCAGCATAATCAAAAAACCAACGCCGATTCCGAAAAGCCACTTGCCTCGGACCGACAGCGGCGCCGTGACGGGGTCCGTCGCAATGAAAAAGGCCCCCAGCATCAGGCCGCCGCCGTAAAGATGAAAATCCGGATGGACAAAGGCCTCGGGCTTAAGCAGCCAGCCGACGGCCGCAAAAATCCCCGCCGACAGCAGCACCGCCAGCGGGATATGATACGAAATCGTCTTTCGAACCAGCAGATACAGACCGCCCAAAAGCAGGGCCGCCGCAGAGGTCTCTCCGATGCAGCCGCCCACCTGTCCCCAGAAGACATCCTTCAGCTGGGTCTGAACCTGTTCGGGCTTTGCCTGTCCTTTCAGCGCCATCTTGCTCCAGGCCAGCGGCGTCGCCTGCGTAACGGCTTCCACATTCGACGCCTGCACCGTCGGCATCGATGCATCCAGCGTGGCCGGCACCGTCCAGGTCGTCATCGCCGCCCCGAACGAGGCCGTCAAAAAGGCCCTCGCCGCCATCGCCGGATTAAACACATTATTTCCGAGCCCGCCGAAAAGCATTTTGACAATCACAATGGCAAACACACTGCCGATGACGGCCACACTCAGCGGCACCGCCGGCGGCAGCGACAGCGCCAAAATCACCCCCGTCACCGCCGCACTCAAATCCCCCAGCGAATTCGGCTTGCGCCGCAGGCGATTGCAGACCCATTCGCTCAGCAGACAAGCCGCAACACAAACCGCAATCACAAGCACGGCGCGAAACCGGAAAAAAACCGCCGACGCAGCCATCGCCGGCACAAGGCCAATCAGCACATCCGCCATCACACGGCGGGTCGTCAGATTCTGACTCGTATGCGGAGCCGGTGAAACAATAATTTGGCTTAACATCGCTCGAAGATTCCTGTGTTAACCCAGTCGCTTCTTTTCCCGGGCCTTCAGCAGTTTGCCCGTCTTAATATAGCCAGCCAGTTCAATATGCGCCGGACACACATAACTGCAGCTGCCGCACTCGATGCAGGCGCTCAGATAATACTGCTCGGCCCGGTCCATCCGAAAATGCTTGACGGCATGGGCAATCTTTGTCGGATTCAGTCCCTCCGGGCAGACCGCCAAACACCGGCCGCACCGAATGCACGCCGTCTGCTGCCGCGCATATTTGGGCTCGGTGACATCTTCCCGCGTCAAAATTGTCAGCGCCCCGCACGTCTTGGTCAGCGGCGTCGTCAAATCGGCAATCGCAAAGCCCATCATCGGCCCGCCCAACACCACCTTGGCCGCCCGTTCCGTCAGACCCCCGCAATGAGTCAGCAAATCCTGAACACTCATTCCGATCGGCACATAATAATTGCCCGGACGGGCAATCGCTCGGCCCGTTACCGTCACCACTCGGTGCGTCAGCGGCTTTTGAAAAACCACCGCCTCGGCTATCGCCGCGCAGGTCGCCACATTCAGCACGCAAACCCCGATCTGCGGCGGAATCCCGCCGGTGGGAACCTGCTTGCCCAGAACAGCCCGTATCAGCTGCCGTTCCCCGCCCTGCGGGTATTTGGTTTTCACCACAACAACCTGAATATCTTCTTCACACCGACAGCGGGACAGGGCCTGTTCAAACGCTTTGACCGCCTCCGGTTTATTGTCCTCAATCCCAATCCGAACCGTCTGACAGCCGGCGGCACGGGCCGCCAGGCGAATCCCCGCCAGTATCTGCCAGGTCCACTCGAGCATAATGCGGTAATCGCAGGTGATGTACGGCTCGCACTCGCAGCCGTTGATAACCAGGGTATGCTTGGGCATTGCCGGATTCGGGTCAATCTTAACGCGGGTCGGAAAACCGGCCCCGCCCATCCCCACCAGCCCCGCTTCCTGAATCGCATTGCATATCTGCTCCGGCGTAAACGTGCCGGGGTCAAAACGCTCATCAAACCGCTGCGGCTGAGGAATCAGCGGGGGATTTTCCTCCGGATTGGCCTCCAGATACACCGCCATCGTCCGCCCGATGACCGGATGCGAGGCCAAAGCGATATCTTTCACCACCCCGTTGACCGGCGAGTGAATTGGTGCAGATACATACGCATCCGAACGGCCGAGCGGTTCGCCGAGCGCAACGGTCTGTTTCTTTTGAACCAGCGGCTTGCACGGCGCTCCGATATGCTGAACCAGCGGCAGTACAAGCTGACACGGTGTCGGCACCGGCTCAATCGGACAGGATTCCGTATAATGCTTATTCTCCAGCGGATGAACTCCGCCTTTAAATGTCTTTTTCGTTGTGAAAATCATTTTGCTCTTTCCCGCAGCCGCCGCTGCGTTTTCTCCAGCTCGGAACCGCCAGCCGAACCGCCGCCGCCGTCAAAACCGCCAAAACCGCCGACAGCAAAAAAACCGCCGCCGTACGAATCGACGGATTCTCGATTCGACCCTTCATCCAGATGTCCAGTCCCGCCGCCGAGACCGCAAAAACAGCCAGCGGAGCCAAAAAAATAAAAACGGCCTTCCAGACGACAGACGGCCCTTTCGTCTTCCCGAGGGCTTCATAGACTGACTGGCAGTCTCTTCGCAAACCGCAGCTGCGGCATGCTTCATCCATCGCTGTTCATTCCCGCTAAAACTATAAAAAAAACTTATATACTTTTCTTCTCCGGCTGCCGCAAGAAAAATTTCCGCCCGCAGAAGACGAACAAAAACAGCGGAACAACTACCACAAGCCGTCCGGCTTGAATCCGCCGACCTCCAAAATCCGCGAAGGCGATTCCGGCATCCCGGTTTTGGACGACAGATATGCCGCCTCCAGAACCGCCATCGTTCGCACATCCGCCTCCGGCGGCGGAAACAGCGGCTGCTGCGGATTCTCCAGATGTCGCAGATACATCTCCAGAAACCTCTGAGCCCACGCCGACGGCTCTGCACAAATCTGCCGCCGCTCCAGAACCCGACCGTCATACCCGCAAATCGTCAGCTGCTCGCGCTCCAGAGTAACAAAACGTTCCTTCCCGCAGACCCGCAGATATTCCCCAGGCGGTCCGAGCGTGCGGCTGGCGGAAATTTCGGCAATCAGCGAATCCGAAAACCGCATCACCGCCGCCGCCGTATCCTCCGTGGTGCTCATCCGCTGCTGTCGGTCCGGCGCCTGACTGCACCGCTGCATATAAACCTGCTGCGGCAGGCCGAAATGAAGCAGCAGACAGTCCATAAGCCAATAGGTATTCTGAATCAGCACTCCCCCGCCCGCCAGCGACGGGTCAAACCGCCATCGGTCCTGCGGCTCCGAAAGCGGCTGCGGAACCCGACAGACCAGCGAAATCAGATGCCAGTAGTTAACATCCTCCCGGTCGGCAATTTCCCCGAAAAGCTGCAGCAGCGGATGAAACCGCTGCGGCTCCAAAACAAGAAAGTAGCGTCCCTGTCGGTGCGCCGTTCGAATCCACTCCGAGGCCTGCTCAAACGTAAGCCCCGCCGGAGCGGTCTTGAAAACGGTACACTGCTTCTCAAGAGCCAGAGAAATCCATTCCGCACACTGATAGGTAGGTCCCCCCGCCAGAAAAATCTTCGGCCCCGTCTGCACCAGCATCCGACGGACGTCATCATACGCCGTGCATTCAAACCGGCGGGCCGCCGCCCCCGCACGCTCCGGGTCCAAATCCGCCACTCCCGCCACCGCAAAGACCTCCTTCATCGCAAAGGCACAGTCCAGCAGCGTCTCTATCTCTTTCGTCAGACCGAACGCGGCAATTTTCAGCGGACGCTCATTCATCGGCAATCCCTATCCTCGGCTTTCCCTGCCTTCCGGAGTCCTGTTTCGGTCAGACTCACAAACCTACACAAATACCTCAGGCACCGGAAACTGCCTGCACAAATCCCGGACTTCCCGCCCGACTTTTTCAATCACCGACTCATTATCCAGATTTTCCGCCACAGTCTTAATCCACAGCGCAATCTGGTCCATCTGCTCTTCCTTCATCCCCCGTGTCGTCGTCGCCGGAGTGCCCAGACGCAGGCCGCTCGGATTGAATGGCGGCGCCGTATCCCCCGGCACAGAGTTGTAATTGCATTCAATATGGGCCCGGTCCAGGGCCTTGGCCAGCGGTTTGCCCGCCAGACCTTTGTTTCGCAAATCAATCAAAATCAAATGATTATCCGTGCCGCCGGACACCAGGTTGAATCCGTACTCCAGCAGCCGCTCGGCCAGCCGTTTGGCGTTTTTGACGATCTGACGGGCATAGTCTTTGAAAGACGGCAAAGCCGCCTCTTTCAACGCCACCGCCAGCGCCGAAATGGTGTGCATATGCGGTCCGCCCTGCAGGCCTGGAAAGACCGATTTGTTCACCGCCGCCGCATGCTGCTGTTTGAACAAAATCATCCCCCCGCGGGGCCCCCGAAGCGTCTTGTGCGTCGTGGTTGTCACCACATCCGCATACGGAATCGGGCTCATATGAACCCCTCCGGCCACCAGCCCGGCAATATGGGCCATATCGCAGATGTGATAAGCCCCGACCGCCTTGGCTATCCGGTCAAACTGAGCAAAATCAATCTGACGCGGATACGCACTCGAACCGGAAATCAGAATCTTCGGACGATGCTCCTTGGCCAGCTGCTCAATCCGGTCATAGTCCAGCCGGCCGGTGGACGGGTCCAGCTCATACTGAACCGACTTGAAAAACTTGCCCGTATAGCTGACCTTCCAGCCGTGCGTCAAATGCCCGCCGTGCGGCAAAGCCAGCCCCATAATTGTGTCGCCCGGTTCCGCCAGCGCCCCGTAGGCCGCCAGATTCGCCTCCGAGCCGGAGTGCGGCTGGACGTTGGCCCCTTCGGCCCCGAACAGCTCCATCGCACGCTGACAGGCCAGCATTTCAATCTGGTCTGTAAACTGCTGACCTTCATAATACCGCTTGGTCGGATACCCCTCCGAATATTTATTGGTCAGACAGCTGCCGGTGGCCTCTCGAACCGCCTTCGAGACATAATTTTCCGAAGGAATCAGCCGAATCGAACCGGCCTGCCGGGCTTCTTCCCCGCAAATCAGTTCGTAAACCTGACGATCTGTTCGTTCCAGCGATGAACCCATTCTCAAACTCCAAATGAAATGTCTTTTTTTAGAAAAGGGTCTTATACCATATCCGCAACCCCTCTACAAGCCGGAACTTCTTGACAAAATGGCCCTCCGACGGCTACCATACAAAAAAAAACAGAAAATCGATAGATTCAATCGGGAGAATGTCCATCGAGCCGCAGGAAGACCAGTTTGAGCGCAACCTCGAAAAGGCCCGGGCCTTCTTCAACCGGGCGGAAGAGGTCGCCAGCGCTGACAACTTCGATTACGCCATCGACCTCTATCTGGAGGGGCTTCGGCTCTGTCCGGATGCGTTGGAGGACGGACACGCCCCCCTGCGCCGGCTGGCCCTTATCCGACAGGCTAAAGGCGGAAAAAAGCCGTCCATTATCGAGAAAGCCAAACGGCTCACACCTCGAAAAAACCCTCTCGAACAGATGCTCAATGCCGAGTATCTTCTGGCCAAAGACCCGGACTGTCTGGCCTACGCCGAAGATATGCTAAAGGCCTGTGTGGCCGGAGGTTATCATCGAACCGCCGAGTGGATTGCCCAGCTGATTTTCGACGCCAACCGGGCCAGCAGCAAACCTTCTTTGGCGACCTATCTTCTCCTGAAAGACTCCTACACTCAAATGGGGCTTTACAGCAAGGCCGTCGCCGCCTGCCAGCACGCCCTCGAACTGAAACCCAACGATGATATCCTCCGCGATGAATTCCGGGACCTGTGCGCCCGAATGACAATGGAAGAAGGCAAGTACGGAAAAGCCGCCGACTTCCGCAGCTCCATAAAAAACAAAGAACTTCAGGACCGGCTCCACAGTCAGGAACAGGCCGTCAAAAGTGCAGAGTACAAGCAAAAAGCCGTCATCGAGGCCAGAAAACTGGTCAAACAGGAGCCGACCGTTACCAATATCCTCCAGCTCGCCCAAAGTCTGGCTGATTTGGATACAGAGGAAAGCTGGGCCGAAGCAGCGGCGTTGCTTCAATCCAACTATGAAAAAACCCGTGATTTCACATTCAAAAGGAAACTGGGGGAACTTCAAATCCGGCGTCTGAAAGACCAAATCCGCCAGCTTCACCGCCAGCTGCAAGACAAACCGGATGATGAGGGTCTCAAAAGCCGGTTTCAAGCCCTTACGGCACTTCTGGATAAAACCGAACTGGAACATTACAAAGAATGTCAGGAAAACTACCCGACCGATTATCAGGTCAAATACGAATACGGCCGATGCCTTCTGAAAAATCACCGCTACGATGAGGCCATTCCCCTCTTTCAGGAGGCCCAGCAAAACCCGCGTCTGCGTCCGTCCGCCCTCGACAAGGCGGGACTTTGCTTTCTTCTGAAGGGCTGGTTTGAAGACGCCATTGACCTTTTTCAGGAGGCCCTCCAGCAGTGCCCGCCGCACGAAACCGCCCTCGCAAAAGACATAAGATACAATTTAGCAAGGGCTTACGAAGCCGCCGGCCAAATCGACAAAGCCCTCGAAATCTACCGGAAACTGGCCCAGACCGACTTCAGCTTTAAAGATGTCAGCCAGCGTATTGACAAACTGCGTTCCAAAGGCCATAATGGCTGATTCTTTATAGTCCGGTCTGAAGGCAGGCCGGTTGAATAGTGAAACAGATTTCAGGAGACAAACGTGGCACATTCGTTATCTGCCAAGAAGCGTGTTCGTCAAAACGCCAAGCGGCGGGCCATTAACCGGGCTCGCAAGAGTGCAATTAAGACCCAGACAAAAAAGTTTCTGGCGGCTGTAACGGCCGGGAATGCCGAAACCGCTCAGCAGGAGTTTAAAGCGCTGGTGCGCAAGCTGGACAAGGTGGCCTCCACCAGCACGATGCATAAAAACACGGCGGCCCGCATCAAGTCGCGTATGGCCCGCCGGCTCAACCAGATGCAGGTCAAGGCCGGCTGAACCGCTCGGCACAAAACACCCTGCTCTGACGGGAACCCAAAGGCCGTCCGCTGCGACGGCCTTTTTTATCGCAGGCGGACGAGCCCTCGCCTGCCGGGAGAAAACCTATGGCGCATCTGTTTATTAAAGACATCCAGCCCAACCAGCCAATCAATGATATCTACGTAGTCAGCCAGCCCATCCTCCGCAACACCACACGAGGCGATCTTTATATCGCCATGTTCCTGTCCGACAAGACCGGCAAGCTCAACAGCCGGATGTGGCAGGCCACCGAGGAAATTTATCAGCAGATTCCTCCGGAAGGATATGTGCACATCCGCGGCAAGAGTGAACTCTATCAGGGCGCCCTGCAAATCGTTATCAATGACATCCAGCCGGTGGACCCGTCCAAGGTCAATCCGGCCGACTATATCCCCCGTACGGACAAAGACATCGCCCAGATGTACAAAGAGATGCTCGGCATTCTGGCGGCGATTGAGAACGAGCCTCTGCGCAATCTCGTCTCGGCCTTTGTGAAGGATACGGAGCTGATGAAGCAGTTCTGCACGGCGCCGGCGGCGATGCAGATGCATCACAATTATCTGGGCGGGCTGCTGGAGCACACGCTCAATATGCTCAAGGCCGCCAAGGCCCTCTTCCCGTTCTATCCGAAGATTCAGAAAGATTTGGTCATTGCGGCCGTCTTTCTGCACGACATCGCCAAGACGCAGGAGCTGTCCTACAAGGTGAGCATCGGCTATACCGATCAGGGGCAGCTTTTGGGGCATATTATTCAGGGCTGTCAGCTGATTGCGCAAAAGGCCGACAAACTGGCGCAGGAAGGGAAACCCATCCCGCAGGAGATTTTGGACAACCTGCTGCACATTGTCATCAGCCATCACGGTCTGCCGGAATTCGGGGCGGTCAAGGTGCCCGCCACACCGGAGGCCTTCATGGTCCACTACATCGACAACCTCGACGCCAAGATGAACCAGACGACCATGCTGATTGAAAACGACCCGGGCGAGGGGAACTGGACCTCCTACCAGAAGTCGCTGGAAACCAAACTCTACCGCAACCGCGTCCTCGAAACGGAATAAATTTTTCTCTTTCCTCCCGACGGCAAGACGAAAAAACCAAAGCAGCCGCAAATGGTGCGGATTTCACAGACTGTTTGAAAACCTCCTTGCCCAGTTCAGGATTGTGATTCAGCGGCAGGGTTCCTTGACAAGTGTACGATATGATTTCAATACTATGACGCCCCTTTTTTCTGATAACTGGTCACTGATGACTGTTGACTGATAACTGATGACTTCTTTTGCTCCCGTCCGCTGGTCGCCGGAAGCCGGTCGCTGGCTTCTCTATATTCTTAATTCTTTCCTTCCCCAATCCATGTAATCCGTGGTTAAATAAAAATCCGTACAATCTGCAAAATCCCTCTCTCGGAAGGGTTTCAGTGACTCGGATTCAAACGGCTGCGGACGTATGTGAAGATGTGCTCGACGGCCCGGCGGACCTCGGGGGTATCGGGCAGAAAGGCGGCGATTTTGTCCAGATACTGCTTGTCCAGAATCCGCACCAGCGCGGGGCCGAAGTTGATGTCATACACCCAGCCCAGCAGGACCATCTGGGCATCGTGAAGCGTGCGAATCTGCCGATAATCCACCAGCTGCCCGCTGAAAACGGCCTGCAGCACGTCCGGGCTGACAAACGGTTCGTCGGCAAACTCCACCTCCAGGTCGAAATGTTTCGGGTCGCGGTAATAGCGGGTGAAATTGTCAATCAGAAGCCCGAGCACATCGAGTTTGTCCGCATCGCGCACGAGTTTGCAGAAGGAAGCCGAGCGTTCCTCCAGTTCCGGCGGTACCGTCTTGGCGCCGTGCCAGCGGACGGCGTCCAGCAGAATCTTCTTTTCCGGTTCGTCGAGGCCTTCCAGTGTGCCGTTTTCGCAGAGCACCTGGCAGCCCAGCAGGCCGTGATCGCAGCTTTTGGGGTCTGCGTAGGTGCGGTATCGGCGGAACTGCTCAAACCGTCCGACATCATGCAGCAGGGCCGCCGCCTCCGCCAGAAGGCCGTCGGCTTGACGGACCTTCAGACCGTGCAGGATATAGCGCATCTCCTGACAGACGCGGGCGGTATGCTCCTCTTTAAGCCGGATGTGCTTGTCGAGATACGCATCCTGCCCGCCGGAGTAGAAGCCGCCGACATACTCGGCAAACCATTTTTTCAGTCTGTTCAGCTGTCCGCTGTCCACAAATTGTCCGCCTTTCCTGCAAAGGCAGGGATTGTATCACGGTGCAGGCCGGTTTTCTACTCCCAACCCGGCGGTTTCAAAGCCCATCAGGAAACGGCTCGTGCCGCCGGACTTTGCAGGCCTGCAAAGTCGCGGACCTTTCGGGCGGCGGTTTTGGGCTGGCTGATGTTGCACGGCCCGGCCACGCAGCCGCCGGCACAGCTCATCACTTCGACGAAATTGGCCCCTCCGGTGCCGCGGGCGGGCAGGAGGGAGAGGAGTTTGAGCGACTTTTTGTCCAGCCCGTCGATGAGCATCGGACGAACGGCGTCCGGCTGGCGGCTGACGGCGCGAAGGGTTTCGGTCACGCCGCCGCTGACAGCGAAGGCACGGGCCTGCGGCAGCGGGCTTTCGGCCCATTCCGCCGGCGGACAATCGGCCAGTTCAATGCCGGCCGCCACGAGCATGGCCCCCAGCTCATCGGTGGTCAGGACATAATCCACATACGGATTCTCCACGGCCTCGCGGCGTTTGGCGATGCACGGTCCGATAAAAACCGTCAGCATATCCGGCTGCTGCTGTTTGACCTGCTGGGCCGTAAAATGCATCGGGGAGGGCGTCTGGGAGACAAACGGAGCCAGCGCGGGGATATGTTTGCGGACGGCCTGCACATACGCCGGACAGCAGCTGCTGGTCAGAAAGGCCTGTCCGGCGCCTATCTTCTCCTGCAGCTCGCGGCTTTCGTGCCGGGCGGTCATCTCCGCTCCGGCGGCCACCTCCACCACGCGGGTAAAGCCCATTTTCAATAGAGCGCTGACCAGTTTGGAGAACTCCTGAGGAAACTGGCCGGCTGCGGCCGGAGCCAGCAGCGCGGCGATGGGCTTTTGCTCGCGCAGTCGGCGGATGACATCCACCATCTGGGAGCGCTCCGCAATCGCGGCAAACGGGCAGGCCTGCAGGCACTTGCCGCAGTCGATGCATTTGTCGTCGTCAATCTGTTCGTGACCGTCCGGGCCCTTGCGAATCGCCCCGACGGGGCAGACCTCTTCGCAGGGAATCGGCACATACACAATGGCGTGGTAGGGGCACTGCTGCAGACACAGGCCGCAGTTGACGCACCGCTCTTCGTCGATTCGGGCCCGGCCGCTGATGATTTGCACCGCCTGTTTAGGACAGTTGGTTACACAGGGGCGGGCGACGCAGCCGCGGCAGACATTGGTGACGTAATGGCGTCCTTTCAGACAGGCGCTGCAGGCCTCGTTGATGACGGTCAGAATCGGGCCGCTTCGGGGCGGGGATTCTTCGGCCCGCCGGACATACTCCGACAGCGGCGTGCATTCGTCCGTTTCGTCCTGCGTGCTGTATCCGAGAACGGCCATCAGCCGGTATCGGGTAATCGCGCGGGATTTATAAATGCAGCAGCGCGTCGGCGTTGACCCTTTCGGGAACAGTTTGACCGGCAGGGCATCAATTTCTTCCGCCAGGCGGCCTCGAAAGGCCAGCGCCGCTGTTTCAATCAGAAGACGCCGTTTGTTTCGCTGGACATTGTTATCGCCGTTCATATCTGCTCCATAGGATTGCGGGCAGTCTGCTGTTTAAGGGTTTCGATAATTTTTTCCGCAGTGGCTTCGGCAATCACGGTTGAGCCGATCTGCACAAAGGGGGCGCGGCCGTACTGGCCGTCTTTGCACAGCCCCAGGCAGGAGGAGCCGACAATCTCCACCGGTCTCGAGCAGGCCGACTCAATCTGCTCCTGAAGCGAAAGCAGATATCCGGACCCCATCACATAGCAGGTTGTTCCCGTACAGATGGTAATCGTAAGCGGTTTCATGCCCCTGTTCCTTTCCATTCTCAAATCAATTCAATCGAGGCCTGCTTCATATATTTTTCGTTGAGCAGCCAGACAATCCGCCGAATCAGATTCCGGCGGATATCCAGCTCCACCGGCAGATTCGGGTCCTGATGGGCCTCGTTGATTTTGGTTCCGACGACAAATTCAATTTGGTCGCTTTCGAGCAGAATATTCATCAGCCGCACGGCGGCGTTCGGCCGACTCGTGTCGGGCTCATGATTCTGTTCGAGCAGCTGAGCGGTTCTGGACATCGTCAGCGTGCCTTCCGTGACCAGGTCCACCCCTTCGAGCGTCGAGACCGGCGGAATCTCCGGGTCCAGAAAACTCAAATCCACCTGAACAGTTCGGCCCAGTTCCCGCGCAATGAGGTTGGCGGTTGTGCCGCCGCAGATGACCTTGCGTCCGTCGAATTCGGTAACCCGGACCGCCAGCTGGGCATCTTTTTTGCGGTCAATCGGAGGCCCGGTGACCACGAGCAGCTTCCGGGGCCGGCGAAAATAAATCACAGCGCAGCTGATGTCGTCCTGGGCCTGGAACTGGTCCTGGCGGAGGGCCTCCGTCACGGCCGCGCGGCAAAGCTGTCGTGCGGAGATATTCGGCAGACGGCGAATCTGCTCGCGGAGAAACAGAACGGCTTTTTCCGTCGTCCAGCCCAGCGGGGTTTGCGGGCGTCCCATCCCCGCCTGGGACAGGCCGTCGGAAAAGAGCACCAGCCGCATCTCCCGGCGGGCCTGAAAGGCGCTGTAGAAAAGCGGACGGCGCCCGAGATGGGCCGTTTCGATTTCCATCGATTTTTTCTCCAGCGGCAGGACGGTCGGTCCCTCCAGCAGAACTGCCGGCGGATTGTCGTATTCCATCATCCGGATGCGGCCGTCCGGGTGAATGTCGGCAATGGTGAACGTCGAGTAGCCGATTTTACGTTCGCTGCAGACCGGCAGCGTGGACATAATCACACCGGCGGCCTTGCAGATGTCCATATCCGAGCGGACATACTTGAGGGCCATCGTGGCCGTCAGGGTTGCCAGAACATTGGCCTTGATGCCGCTGCCCAGCCCGTCGGCCAGCACACAGACAATACGGCCCTCATCCGGGTCCCGCTGGGACAGAAAGACATCGCCCGGAGCCCCCTGGCCGTGTTTGTTCTGCCGGGCACAGTCCACTTCAATGAAAAAACGGTTGTTCATGGTTCATCCGAAGGCCGCGGTTTGGCATCCGCGGCGGGCTGAAACATCTCCACAATCGAATTCAGAATCACTTCCGAATCGGCGGCGTTTTCTCCCAGCAGATAGGCGATTTTCTGAACGGTTTCGAGGTTGCGGGAAATCACTTCGCGCGCCTTGTTGATAATCTGTTCTTTGCGGACGGTCGGCAGCGTCACATCCTGAATGATGCCGCCGATGCGCCGGTGCTTTTCGATGGTAAAAAGGGTGACGTGGTAGATGGTTTTTCCGACCTTGACCTCTTTTTCAAGCCCGGCAGCCCCGCTCTGAAGCACCTGCGCAAACAAGTCGGCGAACGGAACGATTTTGTGCAGGGCGGCGCCGGTCAGATGCGGCCGTGCTTCATAAGCCCGGACTGCCTCCGGGCCCATCAGTTCGGAAAAACGCCGGTTGCTTTCGAGAATCTGCAGGTGTTCATCGACGATGACAACCCCGGAGGGCATGGCGCGCAGCAGGGCATCGGCCTGTTTCTGCGCCAGCTGCCGCATATAGCCCATGCACATCGTTTCCTCCGCGCGTCCGTCCAGCAGGGCCTTGGCAAACTGTCGGCAGCTGTCATAGCCGCACCCGCCGCAGTTCAGCTCGTCTTCCGGACCGAATTTGCCGACGCGCTTGAGGGCTTCCTGAATCTGTTCAGGGGAATAGCAGCGCTGCCGAACCGGTTCGAGCCGCCAGCTGTGTTCGATGGGCAGACCGGCAGACGGCTCGGGCAGGCCCCGGCGGTTTTCGAACGTGTCGATAATCCGGGTTCGCTTGACGACGGTGCGGCCCGGATTGCTGATCTGCGGGCCGTTGATGCAGCCGCCCTCACAGGCCAGCAGTTCCAGAAAGAGCGGTTCCTGTCCGCCGAGCTCCTGAAGGTCTTCGAGGGCTCTTTGAATGGCGGACATCCCGCTGAAGGCCATCAGATGCCGGCTGGTTACCGGGCTGTTGGAGCGGATGCCGGCCAGCATCCCGCCGTCAATCGGATACAGCGAACCGTCCCGGGCCAGGCGAGGGACAAAAGCATCCTCGGCTTCGGGCACCACGGCGGCCGGGTCAATGCCCTCTTCCTGAAACCACTGGCGAAGTTCGCTGAAGGTCAGGGCCACGTCCAGCAGGTCGGGGTTTCGGTCAGATTCGATTTTTTTGGCTATGCAGGGGCTGAAGAAAACGATGCTGATATCCGGTCCGAATTCACGGCGGAGCAGTTTGCAGTGAGCCAGCACAGGGCTGAGCATTCGGCAAACAGCTGGGCTGTATTGCGGATAATACCGATGAATCAGCTCGACTACGACCGGACAGGCGGAGGAAATCGCCAGCCCCCCTTCGGTTTCCATCATTCGGGCGGCGGCGGCACTGACCTCTTCGGCCCCGAGGGCCGTTTCACTGACGGCGGCAAATCCGAGGGCCTTGAGGGCCGCAGTCAGTTGGCCCGGCTGAATCTCCGGGAATTCGGCGGCAAAACTGGGGGCAATCGAGGCAATCACCTGCTTTTTCAGACGCAGCAGCATTTTGGCCCGTTCGAGGTCGCTTCGAATGCGTTTGGCGCCCATCGGGCAGGTCTGCACGCAGGAGCCGCACAGGACGCACATCTCCGGCATTACGCTGGCGTGGCCGTTGCGGATGTCAATGGCCTTGACCGGACACTGCCGCAGGCACTTGTAGCAGTCCTGGCATCGGGTTGTTTCCGTGAAAATTGGGTGAAGCGGATTCATCCAAATCTCCTGGCTTTACTGCGGCCCCGCAGCAAGATGATGCCGAATCAAATCAATCACAACACCGGGCTCGGTGGTTTGGTAGAGGGCGCCATTAATGGTTATATTGGGTCCGTTTTGGCATTTTCCCTGACAAAGCACACCTTTTAACTGGACCTGATTTTCCAAACCGTTTTCTTTCAAATAGTTCTGAATGAAAGACAGGGTTTTTCCGTTGCCGCGGCTAAAGCAGCTGCTGCCCATACAAAAAACCACTTCGACAGGTCTTCTGAAGTCTCTTTCATCCATCATAATTTATTATTGATGATACGTCCTTTCGTCAAAAATGTGTTATATGTTTCACAATATTATACAAATATAAAATATTTAACGCAGGAGTCAATTTAATTTATGTGATATTTATCACATTTATTGGATTCAATAGAAAAATATATAGAGTATGTCTTATATTTTCTTCTCTTTCTGATTGACAAAAAACAGCCGTCTGTGCTATGAAATCCTATCAAAGACATCTTCTCGCCTGAGAATCCTTTTCGGAAGGGAAAAATCATGAAAAAAACCGTCATTTTGTTAGGAGTATCCTTTCTTTTCCTTCTTTCCTGCAGCCGGACTTCTCAGAGGACCCGAACGGCCGACGGCCTTTCTCCGGCGTGTCTGCGCTGCGAGAGCCGAATCGACCCGCTGGGAATTGATGTGCTTGGGCCGCGGCTTTCGTGGACTCTGCTCTCTGAGCAGCGCGGACAGGTTCAGACCGCCTATCAGATTCAGGCCGCTTCCAGCCTGCGCCTGCTGAAAGACGGACGGGCGGACCTGTGGGACAGCGGCCGGGTGGAGGGCTCTCAAACATATGGAATCGTCTATGCGGGCAGGAAACTCGAAAGCGGGATGGACTGCTGGTGGCGCGTTCGGGTGTGGGATAAAGACGGACGCGTTTCAGACTGGAGCCGGCCGGCCCGCTGGACGATGGGGCTGCTGGAGCCGATAGACTGGTCGGCCCAGTGGATTGGTCTGGATGTGCAGACAGAGCCCCAGCCGGCGCCGGCGGTGATTCAGAAGGCCCGCTGGATTTGGTCGGATGCCGGGGCTGCCGGCGGGACGGAGCCCGGACGGTGTTTTTTGCGCAAAACGTTTGACCTGCCCGCCGAATGGGCGGTGAAATCCGCAAAATGTTGGATGACGGCGGACGATTCGTTTCAGGCTTTTTTAAACGGGCAAATCCTCCGCTCTTTCGGAGACCATCGCCTGCTTCATGAGATTACCCTCCGCGATTATCTGCAGGCAGGCCGGAATGTTTTGGCCGTCTCGGCGGCCAACGGCGGACAGGAGCGCAACCCGGCCGGTTTTCTGGCCGTGGTCCGCATTGAAACCGTGGATGGGCAGGTGCTGGAGTTTGTCAGTGATGACAGCTGGAAGGTCACCAAAGAGAGCATCGACAACTGGCAAAAGCCGTTGACGGATGACTCCGGCTGGTCGGCGGCGGCCATCGTTGGGACATTCGGAGATGCCCCATGGCAGGAGACGCGTCCGCAGGTGCGCACGCTTCCGCCGGCGCGGTATCTGCGGCACCGCTTTTCTATGGAGTCCAAACCGGTGGAGAAGGCCCGCCTGTATGCGACGGCGCTGGGCATTTATCAGCTCTATCTGAACGGGCAGCGCATCAGTTCGGACTTTCTGTCCCCCGGCTGGACGGATTATCGCAAACGAATTTATTACCGCACCTATGATGTGACGGAGCACCTCCGCAAAGGCGGAAACGCTCTGGGGGCCGTTTTGGCCGACGGCTGGTATGCGGGCTACGTCGGCTGGGGGATGAACCGCCATCACTACGGCACGCAGCCGCGTCTGAAACTTCAGCTGGTGATAGACTACAAGGACGGCACCCGGCAGGTGATTGCCTCCGGCCCCGAGTGGAAGGGTGCCACAGGTCCGCTTTTCTATGCCGACCTGCTTGCCGGGGAGGGATACGATGCGAGACTGGAGATGCCCGGCTGGGCCGCATCCGACTTTGACGACCGCACCTGGCGGCCCGTCAGCGTCGGCGGACAGCCGGTTGAGCCCCTTGTTCAGGCGGCGGTCTCGGAACCGGTGAAGATGATTGCGGAAATAAAACCCGTTTCGGTTCAGGAGCCGGCCAAGGGCATCTATGTCTTTAATCTGGGGCAGAACTTTGCCGGCGTGGTGCGGCTGAAGGTCAAGGGCAAACCCGGTCAGCGCATCGAGATTCGCCACGGCGAGCGGCTCAATCCGAACGGGACCGTTTATACCATCAATCTCCGCACGGCCGCCGCCGAGGATGTGTACATCTGCGAGGGCACGGGCGAGGAAATCTGGCAGCCGATGTTTACGTTCCACGGATTTCAGTATGTGGAAATCACCGGTCTGGACTATCGGCCGGGGCTGGATGCCGTCACGGGGCTGGCCTTCAGCAGCGATACGCCGACGGCGGGCCGGTTTGAATGCTCTGACCCGATGGTCAATCGGCTCTATTCGAATATCCTCTGGACGCAGTGGATGAACTTTATTGATATTCCGACGGATTGTCCGCAGCGGGATGAACGGCTGGGCTGGACGGGCGATGCGCAGGTCTACATCCAGACGGCCTGCTATAACAATGATGTGCAGGCCTTCTTTACCAAATGGCTGACCGATTTAACAGATGCACAGCGTCAGGACGGCCCGTTTCCGCGATATGCCCCGCCGATTCGAAGCGGAGGGGCCGACGGCGGGCCGGCCTGGGCGGATGCAGGCGTCATCTGTCCCTGGACGATTTGGCGGATGTACGGCGACCGGCGGATACTCGAAACGCATTATGAGGCGATGAAACGGTTTGTGGAGTTTACCAAAAACCGATCCACGGAAGACCTTCTGCCGCCCAAACAGTTCCATTGTTTCGGCGACTGGCTTCATATTGATGACCCGACGCCCAATGAAGTGATCTATATGGCGTATTTTGCCCATTGCAGCCGGCTGCTCTCGCAGATGGCGGAGGTTCTGGACCGGCCGGAGGATGCCCGGACCTATCGGGAGCTGACGGAAAAAGTCTGCCGGGCCTTTCAGAAGGCGTATGTCAAGCCCGACGGACGCATCGAAGGCGACTCGCAGACGGCGTATGTGCTGGCGATTGTTTATGACCTGCTGACGCCCCGGCAGAGGGAACGCGCCGCCGCCCATCTGGTTCGGCGGATTCAGGAGCGAAACGGGCATCTGTCCACCGGCTTTGTCGGCACCAAAGACCTGATGCTGGCCCTGGCCCAAATCGGCCGCAACGACCTTGCTTATCAGCTGCTCCACAACGAGACGTTTCCGTCGTGGGGATTCTCCATTCGCCAGGGGGCGACGTCAATTTGGGAGCGGTGGAACGGCTGGACGCCCGAAGAGGGGTTTGCCGACCCGGGGATGAATTCGTTTGCGCATTATTCGTTCGGGGCGGTCGGGCAGTGGCTCTTTGAGCAGGTCGGCGGCATCCAGCCGCTGGAGCCGGGGTTCGGCATTATTCGGATTGCCCCGCAGCCCGGCGGCAAACTCACCTGGGCCAAAACAACGTATGAATCCGTGCGCGGACGCATCGTTTCAAACTGGTCTGTCGAAGGAGATCGGTTTGTGCTGGATGTGCAGATACCCGCCAATACGACGGCGGAGGTTTCTCTGCCTGCTCGAAAAGCCGAGCAGGTTCGCGAAAGCGGACGAAGTCTGCATCAGGACAGATGTATTCGGATACTCGGACTGCAGGATGGACGGCTGACGCTTTCCGTGCCGTCCGGACGGTATCAGTTTACTGTGGAACCTTATAAGCCATAGGGGAGGTTGCTATGCCTACGGTCAAGGATGTGATTGTTCGAAAGCCGACCGCCGAAGAGGCCAAAACGTGCAAAACCTGGCCGACCTGGTCCTGTCCGGTCAGCGAGTTTGAATGGGAATACACGCAGACGGAAAAATGCCTGATTCTCGAAGGCAAAGTGACGGTCACGGACAATCCGGCCGGCGGGCGTTCGGTCTCCTTCGGCCCGGGGGATTATGTGGTTTTTCCCGAAGGGCTCAAGTGCATCTGGAAGGTGACCGCCCCCGTGCGCAAGCACTACGATTTTGACTAATCCTGCGGCCGGCTTTTGAACGGGCGGACGCCTTCGTACACATCGACTTTTTGGATGGTGCCGTCGGGGTTAAACCGCATCGGCGAGATGCAGGTTTCGCGCTTGTAGCCGCTGCCGTCGGGAATGGCAAACCGGTGATAGGCGATATACCATTCGTCTTTGCCCGGCACCTGAACGACGGAGTGGTGTCCGGCGCCTTTGACCAGGTCCTTTCCCTGCAGAATCGGATTGTCGGCGGCCTTTTTGAACGGTCCCAGCGGGGAATCAGAGGTCCCGTAGGCGACGCTGTAGCGAGGGTCGCGGGTGTCGTATTCCGACCACATCAGGTAATAGATGCCTTTGCGCTTGAGGACGAAGGGGCCTTCGTTGTAGTTGGGCGGGGTGATTCGCTGCACCGCCGATTCCTCAAACGAAATCATGTCTTCATTGAGCTTGACGGTGTAGCATTGTCCCTGTCCCCAGTACAGATAGGCCGCCCCGTCATCATCGATGAAAACCATCGGGTCGATGGCCTGTCCGCGGTATTTGCCTTTGGGCACCAGCGGCTTTCCCAGCGGGTCGGTGTAGGGGCCCTCCGGACGGTCGGCTGTCATAACGCCGATATTCTGGGCGGCGGAGATGTAGAAATAGTATTTCCCGTTTTTGAAGGCAATCGCCGGCGCCCAGGCATTCCGCTCGGCCCAACGGACATCCACGCCCAGCCGCAGGATGATGCCGTGGTTTTTCCAGTGAACCAGGTCTTCGGAGGACATGCAGCTGAAAGACGTTGCCGCCCAGCCCTCCGTTCCGTCTGTCGTGGGATACAGGTAGTATCGGCCGTTGAAAACGGCAATGTGCGGGTCGGCGTGATAGCCCGGCAGGACGGGCGGCGGCGGCAGCGGAAGCCGAACGGCCAGCAGGGCCTGCCCCAGCGCCCGGGGGATGGGCAGGACCGTTCCATGCCGCTGGCCGCGCACCGGTTTCATCCGTTCGCTGATGTCCGTCCAGGTCTGAAAATCCTTCGTCTGCAGCGCTCCATAGCGCCCGTGGACGTAATAATCGATGTACATCACATACGCATCGCCGATGCGGCAGAGCGTCGGGCCTTCGGCTCGGGCCGTCAGAACAGGCTTTTCGAGCAGTTCGTACGGTCCGCGCGGGTCATCGGCGACCGCCTGATGAATCGGCCCCCAGATTCCCTTCTGCTGCATATCTCCTTCCTTGACCGTCAGGATATAGCGTCCTTCGTGTTCGAGCAGCGTGGCGTCAATGTGGTCAAACCCCGGGTCAAAGAGGAGTTTCGGTTCGGAGAAGGTCTGGAAATCTTTTGTTGTCACATAATAGGTGCGGTTGTTCATCCGGTCGGGGGAAACGGTTTCCGGAAAGCGGCCTTCCACATCGGAGGACCAGACAATCAGGAACTCGCCGCGTTTGGCATCATAGAAGGTCTCCGGGGCCCAGCAGTTGCGTGTGCCGGGCGTGTTTTCCATCAGGGGCAGCCAGCGCGGCGGCGTCCAGGTCTTCAGGTCTTGCGAGCGGGAATATCCGATGCCTTTGTCGCGCCAGCCCGTCGTCCAGACCAGATGAAAGGTTCCGTCCGGGCCGCGGAGGATATGCGGGTCGCGCAGCAGGCCGCTGCCGACCGTCGGCTGAACAAACACGCCTTCAATTTCGGTCCATTCCAGTCCGTTTTCGCTGACGGCCAGATGCAGCCCGTCTCCGTCGCCGCGGAAGGAGGTAAACAGATACATCGTTTCCGAATCCTGCGAACAGAATCCGCAGACCGCCGAAAACAGCCAGACAAAAACGGCGGCAAGTCGCTTGGCTTTCATCTTCGAATGACTCCCTTTTGGGTTCCCTTCTTTGTTTCCTACAGACCGCCGAGGCGGGCCAGTTCATCTTGGCAGAGTTTGACCTGGTTGGGGTCGGTTAAGTGTTCGAGGGCCGCCCGCAGGTGGCTGACGGCCAGGCGCGGCTCGCTGAGGTATCGCCCGTAGAGAAGCCCGAGCATCAGATGCACCTGCTCGCTGTGTTCAAACCCCCCGTAGTGCTTCAGATATTTTTCATACGCACTGGCCGCCGGCACCCAGCGTCCGGACGCCATCAGCTGATTGGCCACATCGAGCTGGTTCTGCCGGCCGAGAACCTGCGTCGGGTCGGCGTCAAGCAGTTTTAGATAGACCTCGGCTGCATCCGCCGCATCGTGCCGCCGCAGCAGTTCGGCAATCTCCTCTCGCAGCTGCTGAATGAAAGGATTCCGTGATTCCTCCCCCAGTTGTGTCTGTTCTCCTGCAGCGGTCGGTACCGTCCGAACAGCCCCCGAAGGACCGAAGGCATCGTACCCGGCCGCCGCCAGATCGCGAAACCGGCGCCGGCGGTTCCACTGCCGCAGCATCGACCAGAGGTCCTGATGGTCCCCGTCCGCCAGACGCAGAGCCAGCAGGCCCATCACCGCCGCAATCCCAAACAGATAACCCGCCAGGTGAGCATCATAAGCCACAGCGGACGCGGACAGCTTCGGCTCGATGATATTGTCCCAGACAATCATTTTGAAGACGATAAAATACAGCGCGCGAAACTCCGCCGTCCCGATGAAAAACATCCAGTACAGTACGGTAATCAGGGTGTTCGGGAAGAGAACCAGGTACGCCCCCGTGACCGCCGCCACCGCCCCGCTGGCGCCAAGGACCGGATTGGTATGCAGCAGAGCGTGTCCGAGTCCCGCAAACACCGCCCCACCGAGATACAGGCATACATAGGCAACATTGCCCAGCTTCTCATTGACGCTGTTGCCGAACAGATACAGAAAATACATATTTCCAAACAAATGGAGGATGTACATTTGCCCGCCGGCGTGGAGAAACGAATAGGTCACAAACTGCCAGATTTGCGGACGCTCCGGCCAGAGCATAAAGTTGTATGCCCACGGCCGAAGGTCAAAATACCGCGCCCCGCTGCGGGGATCCGTCACCAAATGCATCGAAAGCAGATAGAAGAAAACGTTCAGACCGATCAGCAGATAATTGGCATACGGCGTCTGCCGCGGCCGCACGCTCGTGCCTATTGGAAGCAGCATGGGTTTACGATTCCGGTTTCAGAATTCTTCGATTCACTTTCCTGAACCGGCATTGTACCTTTCCAGACAGACAGGAACAAGAGCAAAACCTGGAATGGATATTTTGAAAGCACCGCTCAGGGAAAGGCCTTCGTATCAAAACCCCTGCTTTAATTTCGCGCAGGCGGGTCGATGCCGAGCAGGTGCCGGACGAAGAAATCCATTCGTTTTCGTCTGGCATAGGGGGTTTCTCCGGCTCCGTGGCCGCCGCCGGGGATGACGAGCAGTTCGAAATCCTTGTCGGCCCTGATGAGGGCGTTGACCACCTGCATCGTCGAGGCCGGGTCCACATTGCGGTCCAGCTCGCCGACGGTCAGCAGGAGCCTGCCCGTCAGTTTGTGTGCGTTGGTGACATTGGACTGTTCCTCATAATGCGGGCCGACCGGCCAGCCCATCCACAACTCATTCCACCAGATTTTGTCCATCCGGTTGTCGTGGCAGCCGCAGTCGGCGGCGGCGGCTTTGTAAAAATCCCCGTGCGCCAGCAGGGCCCGCAGCGCACTTTGCCCGCCGGCCGAACCGCCGTAGATGCCGACGCGGGTCAGGTCGAGAAAGGGATATTTTTCAGCGGCGGCTTTCATCCAGGCAATGCGGTCCGGAAAGCCGCTGTCGCCCAGATTTTTCCAGCAGACATCGTGAAAGGCCTTGGAGCGGTACGATGTGCCCATCCCGTCAATCTGGACAACAACGAACCCCAGTTCGGCCAGCTGCCGCTGGCGGGTCTGTCGGCCGAAGGCCTTGGGCACAAAGGCCCCCTGCGGACCGGCGTAGATTTCCTCCAGAACCGGATATTTTTCATTGGGGTCAAAGGCGGACGGCAGGATGAGAATGCCGTAGATATCGGTCTGCCCATCCCGGCCTTTGGCGGCAAAGCGAATGGGCGGCTTCCAGCCGGTTTCCAGCAGGGCCGACCAGTCGGCCTCCTCCAGCCGGCAGATGAGCCGTCCGTCTGCAGCGCTACGCAGGTCGGTAATCGGGGGCAAATCGACACGCGACCAGCGGTCCAGAAAGAAGCGGCGGTCGGGCGAAAATTCGACCTCGTGGGTCCCGTCCCCTTCTGTAAGAATCTCAAAACCGGTGCCGTCGAAATTAACGCGGCACAGATGGAGATAATACGGGTCCTGCTCGGGCCGGACGCCCCCGGCTTCCAGCCAAATCTGCCGCTTTTCGACATCCATTTCGACGACGCGGCGGACGACCCAGGGGCCCTGAGTTATCTGATTTTTCAGGCGGCCTTCGGCGGCATCATACAGATAGAGATGATTCCAGCCGTCCCGCTCGGACATCCAGATGATTTCCTGCGTCGCTTCCAGATAGCGGAAGAAGTATTTACCGGCGTAGTCGATGAAGGTCGGGCTGGTTTCCTCAATGACGGTCTGCACCTGCCCGTCTTCAGCGCGGACGGCCAAAATCCGCAGGACCTGATGGCCCCGCTGGTTATAGCAGAACAGAAAACGTTTGGAGTCGGGCTGCCAGCAGAAGTCCGTAAGGGACCAGGGATTCGGGAACAGGGCATCGGAAATGGGGATTTGCTTTCGGGATTCAATGTCGAACAGACAGGGACTGTCGCGGTCGATTTCATCGCCGGGTTTGGCATAGGAGAAGGTGTGCAGTTTGGGCTGGAGCTGGTCTTCGGGAGAGGATTCAATCAGATGAATTTTTCGGTCAAAGCCCCTGCGGGTCCGGACGGCGGCTACAGACCGGCTGTCGGGCGACCAATAGACCTGCCGGGTGTAAAAGTGTTCCGCTGTGCCGTCGGTGGTCAGCGCCGTTTCCGTGCCGGTTTCAGTTTCCTGCAGGAACAGATTATAATCCCGAACGACAATCTGGTATTTGCCGTCCGGGGAGCGCAGGGGCGACGGCTGGGAACCGCGGCTGTCGCAGACTTTGGGCTCGGCCAGCAGGTCGGAGGTGATTTCGGCGACCGCCCCGTCGGACTGGGCGATAAAGACGGCCAGCGGACGGTCATTCGGGTCGGCGGCCAGCCAGACATGGCCGACATAGGTATGCTGACGATGCTCCTGAGCGGGCGGCAGGTCAGCATAGTGCTGCCGACGCCGGGCGGTATCCACCCAGTAAAGCCGGACGGGCCGGTCGGTGCGGTTTCGAAAGATGATGAAAGTCTCTTCCTGACTGTCCCGGCTGGGGCGGATGTCCGGCTGGGGCTGGAGAGTTTCGGAAAGCCCCTCCTGCGGCAGGCATTCCTGAAGGACATACGTATTTAAATCGCATCTCCAGGTTTTCCCAAAGGCGGAAAAAGTAAGGGTGCCGTCATCATCCGAAAGACGGATTTGTCCGAAGGGCAGACGCTGCGGGTCCACCTGTCCTCCCGACACCTGCGCAAGGGCCTCCGCCAGACGGGCATGGTCAAAGGCCTCCCGCCGGTAGCCGCGGAGGGCATGAACCCGGATGAACTCTTTGCGCCCGTCCGGAAGGTCATTGAGGTACCAGAACTGACTGCCGCCGTCAAACCAGTGCGGCACAACCTTCTCTTTGAATACCTTGCCGCTTGTGATTTGCTCGACGGCCAGAGCCCGCCGATATTTTTCTGTGATGTCTGCTCCGACAGCGCTGTTCAAACTATTCATCCAAACCAGCAGGGAAAAAAAAGAAAGTGCATTGGAAAGCATAGATGTCTCGTCTTTATCAACCCGTCATTCAAGAAGTTTTTTCACTTCGCGATAGAGCGGCAGCAGGTCCTCTTCGAGGATACCCGTGCACGATAACACTCCGCAAATTAATGATTTCGCGAAGACAGCTGATATGTTCTTCCAGGGCGGGCTCCTCATGAACGGCCTTGTTCAGGGCCTCCCCAATAATGATGAACTGCCTCTCCACACCGCTTTGCAGAAGCAGATCTTTTTCGTAATCCTCCAGCGTCCTGCCGCATACAAAAAGAAGAATTGCTTCGCAGGCCTTCTCGATATCGCACAGATATTTCCGAACCTCAGGCCGCATAAATCTCCTGTTTTGAGCGATTGACCTGCTCGAGAAAATAAGGGTTGCGGACGGCTTCGATTTCGACCAGATCAATCGGGCAGCCGAACAAATCCTGCATCTGTGCCAGAAGGCCGAAATAAGCTTTGGCATGCTCTCGAGGAGACATCGGCTGAAACGCAACCAAAAAATCCAGGCCGCTTCGATCGGGCTGAAACCCGTTTTCCGTCCCGGCAGAACCGAACAATTCCAGCCGTTTGACGCGATATCGGCGGCACAGACAGACGAGTTCTTCCAAATGCTGCCGGATGATTGTCACCATCTTTTCCTATTCCTCTGTTTGTATCGGGTATTTTACTTGAAAAGAATCGCTGCGTCCAGCAGAGACTACAGGGCTTTGCCCGTCGTATTTTGAAGGACCTGAATGCATCGGGCGCACAGGTCCGGATACTCGCTGTTCTGACCGACGGAGGGCCAATAGTTCCAGCAGCGCTGGCATTTCGGATAGGGGCTTCGGTCGGCGGCGGCCTGAAGGGCCGGACCTTTTTCGACCGTGACGCCGCTGACGATGCACAGCGAAGCGAAGGTCTGGGCGCCGAGCTGCTCCAGAAGCGCATACTCCTCTTCGGGCACGGTCAGGCGGACCCAGGCCTCCTGGTTGGAGCCGATGACCTGGTTTTTCCGCAGGGGCTCGAGGACGCGAAGGACCTCGTCGCGCAGGGCCAGAATTTTCTGCCATTTGGGTTCGTCGGCTTCCCAGGGAATCGACGCATCCGGCTGCGGCATCCCGGCCAGATGAACGCTGTCCAGCGGTTCGGATTTGAACGGGACGGCGGCCCAGGCCTCCTCGGCTGTATGAACCAGAATCGGCGCCAGCATCCGAATCAGGGCATCGAGGATTGCATACATCACGGTCTGTCCACTGCGCCGGCTGCGGCTGTCGGTTCCGTCGCAGTACATTCGGTCCTTCAGGACATCCATATAGATGCTGCTCATCTCGACGACGCAGAAGTTGTACAGGAGCGAAAAGACCCGATGAAACGCAAAATCTTCGTAGGCCTGCCGGACCTGGACGATCAGCTTCTGCAGGGCTTCCATCGCCCACTGGTCCAGCGGCAGCAGGTCGGGATACGGCACCGTCATCTTCGCCGGCTCGAAATCGTCCAGATTGCCCAGCAGATAGCGCAGGGTATTGCGAATCTTCCGGTAGGCCTCCTGCAGACGCCCGATGAGTTCATCGCTGCAGCGCATATCCTCCTGATAATTGACGCTGGCCACCCAGAGCCGCAGGATGTCGGCGCCGTACTTTTCGATTTCCTCCAGGGCGCTGACATAGTTGCCCGCGGATTTGGACTGCTTCATTCCTTTCTCATCGACGGTAAAGCCGTGCGTGAGGACCGTCTTGAACGGGGCTTTGCCGACCGCCCCCAGCGCCGGCAGCAGCGACAGCTGGAACCAGCCGCGGTGCTGATCGGACCCCTCCAGATACAAATCAACCGGAATGGGCCAGCCCGCCTTGACGGCGACGGAATGCCAGCTGCAGCCGGACTCAAACCACACATCAAAGATGTTTTCTTCCTTGTGCAGGTCGTCCCAGGAGAAGCCCTCCGGCAGCGGGAAGTCTTCGCCGAGGAGCTGGCGCGGGGAATCCGTAAACCAGCTGTCGGAGCCCTTTTGTCCGATGGTGCGGGCGACGGCCAGCACGGACTGGCGCGTCAGGAGCACCTTGCCCTGACTGTTGGTAAAGGCCGGAATCGGCAGTCCCCAGGCCCGCTGGCGGCTGATGCACCAGTCCGGACGCGTTTCGAGCATGCCGCGGATGCGCTTCTCGCCCCAGGCGGGAATCCAGCGGACCTGTCCGATCTGTTCGAGGGCCATCTGCCGCAGGGACTTGCCGAAGGCGGCGGCGGGCTTGTCCACGCTGATAAACCACTGCTCTGTGGCGCGGAAGATAACGGGCATCTTGCTGCGCCAGCAGTGCGGATAACTGTGAACGATTTTTTCTTCGTGCACCAGCAGGCCGATCTGACGGAGATGCTCGTTGACCACCGGGTCCACCTGCAGAACATTTTTGCCCGCCAGCCAGGCCGGCACGGTCTGATCATAGCAGCCGTCGTCCTGAACGGGAGAATAGACCGCCAGATTGTTGTTCAGTCCGGCCTGATAGTCCTCCTCGCCGTGGCCGGGGGCAATATGCACAATGCCGGTGCCGTCTTCCGTCGTCACAAACGTTTCATTGATGGCAAACCAGGCGTCTTTGTCCGTCGGATTTTTCTCCACAAAGGGATGGCGGTACCGCAGGCCCTGAAACTCACTGCCGAGCCGCGGGACGCTGACGGTATAGGTCCCCTCTGTCAAGCCCGCAGCGGCCACAACCGCCTCCAGACGGCTCTTGCAGACAATTGAGGCCCATTTGCGTCCGTTCTTTGTGTACGACAGACAGACATACTCCAGATGCGGATGCAGCGCCACTGCCAGATTGGCCGCCAGCGTCCAGGGCGTCGTCGTCCAAATCATAAAACAGACCGTGCTGTCTGCATCGGCCAGGCCCATCTGACGCACCCGAGCCGCCGACGGCTCCTCCAGCGGGAAATTGACGTAGATGCTCGGCGAGGCAATGTCCTTGTATTCCAGTTCCGCATCGGCCAGGGCCGTCTGACAGCCCACCGACCAATGGATGGGTTTGAGCTGCTTATACACCAGCCCGTTGCCGACCAGTTCCGCAAAGACTTCGAGAATCCCCTGCTCATACTGCGGCTTGAGGGTCAGATATGGGTTGGCGAAATCCCCGAAGACGCCCAACGACTGGAACTGCTTGGTTTGCAGCTTGACATACTTGCCGGCATATTTATGACACTGTCGGCGGATTTCGAGTTTGCTCATCGTGCGGGCGGCCTCGCCCAGTTCGGCCATCACCTTCACTTCAATCGGCAGACCGTGACAGTCCCAGCCGGGCACATAGGGACAGAGAAAGCCGCTCATCGTCTTGTACTTGACGACAAAGTCCTTGAGCACCTTGTTGATAACGTGTCCCATGTGGATATCGCCGTTGGCATACGGCGGGCCGTCATGGAGCACATACAAAGGCGCCCCCTGCCGGGCCTGGAGTATCTTGCCGTAGATGTCCTCTTGCTCCCAGGTCTTCCGCTGCTGCGGCTCGCGCTGCACGAGGTTGGCCTTCATCGCAAAACTCGTCTGCGGCAGATTTAACGTATGACGATACCCTGTTTTCTCTGTATCCGACATAATCGACCCTTAATTCAAAAGAAGGAACCAGTCTATCGTTTTATCCCCCTGCTGTCAAGAAAGACCGGCAAAACGACGAAAGGATGCGGTTTTTACAAAGGAACAAGGTATTTCTTGCCGTCAAGCCGGGTTTGGATTATAAAGGAAGCGCGGAAAGCCGGCAGCTGAACGGTTTTCAATCGTCCAAACCTGTTTCGGGAGGTATGCTTATGAAGCGAAGAGAATTTCTGGCGGCGGCTGGAATGACGACAGCGGCCGCCCTGGTCCGCCCTTCTTCCCTCTTCGGAGCTGCTGCTCCGACGCCTCGCAAAAAACGTCTGGTTCTGGTTGGAACCGGTGTACGAGGAATCTCGCTCTGGGGCAAATCGCTGGTCGAAAATCACAGCGACCGGCTGGAGTTTGTAGGGTTGTGCGACATCAATCCCGGGCGCGTAGCTTACGCCAAAACATACATCGGCGTCGATTGCCCCACCTTCACCGATTTTGAGCAGATGATGGACCAGACCAAGCCGGATACCGTGATTGTCACCACCGTGGACGGCACCCATCACGAGTTTATCGTCAAAGGCCTTGAAATGGGGGCGGAAGTCATCACGGAAAAGCCGATGACTATCGATGAGGACAAATGCCGCAAAATCCTCCAGGCGGAAAAACGAACCAAACGCAAAGTGCACGTCGGCTTCAATTACCGCTACGGAACACACTTTACAAAAATCAAGGAAGTTCTGGCAGCAGGCAAAATCGGCCGACTGACCTCCGTGGATTTCCACTGGTACCTGAACACCGACCACGGCGCGTCGTATTTCCGCCGCTGGCACGGCCTGCGCCGGTGCAGCGGAACCCTGCTTTTGCACAAGGCCACACATCATTTTGACCTGCTGAACTGGTGGATTGATTCAGACCCCATCGAAGTCCACGCCTTCGGGGCGCTGGACCATTACGGCCGCAACAACCCCTTCCGGCACACGCACTGTCGAACCTGCCCGCACAAGGACAAGTGCAAGTTTTACTGGGACATCACCAAAGACCAACACCTGATGAATCTCTACGTGGCCAATGAGAAATACGACGGCTATCTGCGGGATGCATGTCTGTGGCGTCCGGAAATTGACATCTTCGACAAAATGGCCGTGCAGATCAAATACGCCAACGGCGTGCAGGTGAGCTATTCGCTGACCACGTACTCGCCGTTTGAAGGCTGGCAGATTGCCTTTAACGGATTCGAAGGCCGGCTGGACAGCTGGGACGGAATTCCCTGGGAGAAGGGTCTGCAGATGCCCAGCCAGGAAGAGCTGCATGCGCTGGAGATGAAGCAGGACCTCCAGGAGGACCCAACCCAGTTTAATTCAATTATGGTTTCCCATAATTTCGGACCGGTGGAGCAAGTCAAAGTGCCCAAGATGTACGGCGGACACGGCGGCGGGGATGCACGCCTGCGCGAGCGGCTGTTTGTATCCCCGAATGCCCCGGACCCGCTGGGGCATTCGGCGGGCAGCCGGGACGGAGCGATGTCAATTCTGATTGGAATCGCCGCCCGAAAGAGCATCGACACCGGCAAGCCCGTGAAAATCAAAGACCTAACGGACTTGGAGCCGCAGGTCAAACGCATCCAGGCCGTCTAAGAAACGATAGATTCCCCCAAATTCAGAGGCGCTGCCCTGCCGAAACATCCGGCAGGCCGCAGCGCCTCTTTATCATTCTCCATTCCTCACCCGCCCCATGACTACATGTATTCCTGCATTCCGACTCTGTATCCCTGTCTTCCCCTGTCGCGTCGGAGCGAAGCGAAGACAGGTCGAACTTCGTGTTTCGGATTTTTCTCCCGCTGGCCGCCGGAAGCTGGCGACTGGCCTCTGGCTGCTGGAATCTGTGCAATCCGTGTAATCTTTGGTTATATACTTTATGCAATCCGTGTCCATCCGTGTAAATCCGTGGTGAAATAAAATCTGTGTAATCCGCGTAATCTGTGGTTATATACTTTGTGAAATCCGTGGTTCAAATCTGCGGTTGCTTTTTGCTCCTCTCTGTGGTATAATACCCCCAATGATAGAAGGAGGAACAAATGGGCCGCAAAACATCGAACATCTTCACCCGCCCACTGGCCGCATTTTCTTCCTTCTTAATTCTTCATTCTTCCTTTCCGAATCCGTGTCCATCCGTGGTTAAATTTCTTTCCCACCCGTGGTTCTATAATCTGTGTAATCTGCGTAATCCGTGGTTAAAGTATCTCTGGAATCCGCGTAATCCGTGGTTATATCTTTATGCAATCCGTGTTCATCCGTGTAAATCCGTGGTTATCTAATCTCTGTGTAATCCGTGAAATCTGTGGTTAAAAAAACTCTTTTCCATCTCGTTTGCAGCGCGTTTGCTGCACGTTTGCAGCGCGTTTGGGCGCGTTTCAATCAGTACTTTCCCTGATATTTTTCCGCCCAAAACCCCTTTTTTCGCTCAAAAACCAGCAAATCCGACCGTTCCCGATTTTTTCAATCGCGCCGTTTCCCAAATGCCGGCTGTCCAGGATACCCCGCAATCCCATTCCCAGTCCAAAAACACGATTTTTACATACTTCAGAAAAAAAGTCAGAAAAGAGGCCTGCCGGCGCTATTACTAAATAGGAGAATCTATGAACAGAGGAGAAACCGGATAGTGCAGGGCGGAAAACGGCTTATGAAAACCCGAAGGGCTTTTACGCTGATTGAGCTGCTGGTGGTTATTGCGATTATCGGTTTGCTGCTGGCGATTGTCCTGCCGGCACTGAAGGCGGCCAAACTTCAGGCGGAAGGGACAATTTGCCTGACCCACGTCAACGGCCTGTCCAAGGCCTGGACGGTCTATGCCTACGAGAACAACAATCGCATCGTCGGTTCCATGGTCGGCTCCATCCGGGACCCCTTCTTTTGCTGGGTGGCCTCCCCGCAGCGGCAGGACGGCACAACCGTCGCACCGGAAAACTCCACGGCCGAGGATGAGATACGGGGTATCGAAAAGGGCCTGCTCTTTCCCTATTCCGAAGGGGCTGAAATCTATCACTGCCCGTCCGACAAGCGGCACCTGCATCCCCCGACGACGGTCAACGGCACCGGTGTCGGCGGATACCGCAGCTATTCCCTCGCCGCAGGCGTGGGCCCCAACTCCTCCTCAGAAATCCAGTGGCAGGGCTATTACCCCCACCTGAAGACCTCCACCATCAAATCGCCCGGAGACAAATACATCCTCGTGGAGGAAGTGGACGGCCGCGGGATGAATGTCAATTCCTGGGTCATCAAGCCCCAGACGCCCAATACCTGGATCGACCCGATTTCGATTGCCCACCTGGGCCGGAGCATCCTCGGGTTTGCCGACGGACACGGAGAAAAACACCGCTGGGTGGACAAATCCACCCTCAAAATGGCCAAAGAACAGCGGGTCAATTTCAATGAGATTCCGGCCGGCGAAGGGACGGATTTGGCCTATATGATTCGCAACTTCCCCTTCGAGCGGTTCTATCCATAAAAACCCGTATTTCGCCCCTAATTCGGCTGGCCTTTTTCCTCAGGGGAGGAAGTTTTATACGGCTTGAGAGGAGCAGCGTCACCGAAGACCTGGTCCACCATCTCCGGTTTGCTGAGAAACTCCTGCAGCTGCGGCGTGCTGGCCGTCAGAATCAGCCGGTCATCAACCTTTTCATGCTTCAGCAGCGCCGGCTTTTCCTCGAGAAGCTTCTCCATCGCCTCCGGCATCATCGCCGCCAGCAGCAGATTCGGCTCCGTCGCCTCCACCAGATAGAAGGTATGGACGGGCTGGAGGTGGTACTCCTGCCAGCCGCCCAGGTCCGGCCGCTTCAATTCCTTGGGAGAGATATCCAGAAAGCGATGAGGCCCGATTTCAACCAGATAGGCCGTCATGTAGCTTCGCTTCTCGCTTTCCTCGACAATCGTCAGGTCATAACTGCTGGTGTTCGCCCGGCGGGTAAAGCACCACAGCTCTCCCTTTTCCGTCTGCCAGCAGCCGACCAGTTTGGGGTCAAAGACAACTGTATCGTCTGTGTACAGTTCGTGCAGAGACGGAACACAGCCGAGCCCGACTATGATTAGAATTGCCGTCAGAAACCATTGGGTCTTTTGCATGATTGTGTCTCCTTTTTGGACATTGTTGTTTCTCATTATGTTCTTGTCTCGGCCGAATAGCAAGAAGGTTTCATTGTGAAAAAGGTTTGCAAAAAGGGAACTTCACAGTCAAGATAGACGGCATGGTCAGTTTTCAGGAAAGCGAGCGGTTCGCCGAACAGCGGCGTCAGATGATTGAGCAGGACCTGAAAGGTCGGGATATCACCGACCTGCGGGTGCTGGAGGTAATGGGCCGTCTGCCGCGGGAGTGGTTTGTCAAGCCGGAGTATGCCGCGCAGGCGTATGCGGATTACCCGCTGGCCATCGGGCTGGGGCAGACCATCAGCCAGCCGTATATCGTGGCCCTGATGACGCAGTGTCTTCGGCTCAAAGGCGAAGAGACCGTGCTGGAAATCGGCACCGGTTCGGGCTATCAGACGGCCGTGCTGGCGCTGCTGTGCAGGAAGGTCTATACCATCGAGCGGTTCAGCGAGCTGTCGGCGCGGGCGCAGGCGGTCCTGGCCCGCCTGGGAATCGAAAATGTAGAGTTCTTTGTCGGAGACGGCAGCGCGGGCTGGCCGGATGAGAAGATGCGATTTGAGCGAATTCTCCTAACGGCGGCCATACCGTCGGTGCCGAAACCGCTGGAAAAGCAGCTGGCCGAAGGCGGGCTTCTGGTTGCACCGGTAGGAGAATCCTGGACCCAGACCCTGACGGTTTATCGGAAAGAAAAAGGCATCCTGCATCCTTCAAGCGTCTGCGGGTGCCGGTTTGTCAAACTCATCGGGCAGTACGGCTTTTGCGAACCCTGAAGATTTATTCTCCGGGCTCCTCTTCCAGCATCCAGGAGCGAGCAAAGAGACAGAAATCCTCCAAATCAACCCGGCCGTCGCCTTCGGGCTCAGGGGCTATATCTCCCCAGAGAGCGCTGCGGAAAAGCCACTGCTCGGCAAAAACGGCAATATCCAGCAAGTCAACAACTTCATCCCCCTCCGCGGGAGCCAGGTCACAAAGACCATTCCACTGCCCCGAAGAAGAATCCGTCAGCCAGGCAGAGGCCATTCTGGCCCAGTCGAGAAAATCGACAAAGCCGTCACCGCCGGCGGGAGCGATATCCGCCCTGCGCTTCTCTGCCAGCCATTCGTCCGCAAGGGTTTGCAGGTCTTCCGCTCCGATACCGGCCGGACACACAAAATCCGCCTTGGGATACAGATATCGGAAGGTCGGGTATTCTTCCCCAAGACTGCACAGACGCCAGATATGAACAAAATCCCATTCGGCTTCCAAATAGAAAGCGGGGTCCTGCATTTGGGCGGTCGTCAAACCGGTACCCCCTTCGCTGACAGATTGGCCGGAGGTCTGCATATCCCAAAAACTGCCGATAATATCGGTCATTCCATCCACATTCCGCCCAATCAATCCGCCAAGCCCGGAGCCGCCCGTCACCAAACCGACTGAGTAACAATTCGTAATCATACAAGAGCCGGGCTGAGAACCCCAGCAAACCCCCGCCAATCCGCCTGCATTTTCCTGGGCATTCACAGCGGCTGTTGAGTAAGAGTTCAGAAGATCCCCATCCATACTGCGTCCGACCAGCCCCCCTGCCTCACTGCCCTCCAAACCCAATAGCGGATCCGAACGAGTGCTGACTTCGCCCTCTGCAAAGGACTGCTCAATCCATCCATTCAGGGCATGTTCTCCGACCAGTCCGCCGACACAGAGAACACCATCGACCGAGGCATTCACACGGCAGCGGAGAATCTGCCCCAGATTAGAGCCGACCAAACCGCCTACATCAATCCATCCGGAAACCATCCCCTGAAACGAACAGTTCCAAAGTGTTCCTTCGATATTCCTACCGGCCAAACCGCCCGCTTCACCCTGTGCGGAAATCACTTCCGCTGCGGCAGCGGAACAATCAAAGATTGAAGCCTTATCGACGGCACCCGCCAAGGCTCCGGCCGCCCAATCCCCCGCTTCTACACGGCCGCCGACAAGATGACAACCAGAAAGGACTGAGCCGCTGCCGAGCAGCCCTGCCAGGACACCGCTGTCCAGGCCTGTGGAGGTGGAGACATTTCCGTTTTCGAGGCGGAGATTGCGGATCTGTCCTCCCAGAATGTACCCGAAAAGGCCGATGTAGATTTGCGGCATACCGTCATAGCGAAAGATGAAATTCGAAACAGCAAAGCCGTTTCCGTCCAAGACCCCTGTAAAGGGGAGCGGAGTTTCCCCGACAGCATATCGGCCGATGAGATTGAACTGAGCACCGTTATATTTGGACAAATCAATATCCGCCGTCAACTTGAAATGTTTATCCCAGTCCCAGGGATGAGCCCCGACGGCCTGCAGATGCAGATGATTGGAAATCAGATAAGGGCTGGACGGTGTGCCTGCTCCCCCGCCGTATCCATAAAACGTATGATTGCCGAAATGGATATCCTCCGCATTCGGCGCCGCAGCGGTGAGCACCACAGAGTACGTACAGGATGCCGTCGGCACGGTCTGCACCCACCCCCCCTTGATTTCTTCGGCAAGCCGGTACGTTCCCAGCCCCAAACCGGAGATTTGATACGTTCCATCCGCAAGCGTGAACGCATACGGCTCACCGGCATCCCAGCGGTCATTCGCGTTCATATCGACAAAAACCCGCCAGCCGGCCAACCCCGTTTCCTGGCCGTCGCGAACGGAATTGCCGTTGGCGTCGTGAAACACCGAACCGGAGATTCCCCCGATAAGCTGCTGCGTATTGCCGAAGTCGAAACCGGAATAGATGTGATTGGGTTCGGCAATCAGGCCAAAATTTTCCTGATGAGACGGACCGGGAAAAGTCTGCGTCCACCCGGCCTTGGGCACCTCCCGAATTATATAAATCGCCGGAGCAGGCAGGTTTTCAAAGACATACATACCGTTGGGGTCACTGGTGACGGCACTCGGCTCTCCGGCATCTTTTTGTCCGTTGTCATTCAGGTCCAGATAAATCTCCCAGCCGGGCATAGCCGGCTCACCTGCGTCCCAGATGCCGTCGGCGTTCAAGTCATTGAATTTGTATCCTTTAATGTCGCAGGTAATTTCCTCAATCGGCGGACCGCTGATAATCTGAAGATAAATCCCGGCCCAGGGATTCCCTCCAAACCAGAACGGCTTCCATACCTCCATAAAGGGGTCGTATTCCCACATCCGGTTTTCATTTCCGGCTCCGCCGGAGGCCAGGGCTGCATTCATCCCGAAGGATGTCTCCAGCGTAAAACCAAAGGAACCGGCCGGAAGGGTGAAACGGTCCTGTTCGGGCAGAACATAATCATATACCGCCATCTGACCGTCCGTAGTTGGAAGATTTTGAATAAGAATGGTTTTCAGATGCCCCCACATCTCATAATAGGTTTTGTTGAAATCATCGTAAAAATCGAGCCGAATCCAGTTGGAGGAAGAGTAATTGTTCAGGTACCCGATTCGGAGGGTTTTGACAAATCCGCCGGCAGAAATGCCGTAATCAAAAACGATAGGGTCCGGCGAAAAAACAAACCCTGAATAAGCCGTATTGCTGTAAATGACTTCATCGGCGCAAACAAGGGAATATCCTGACATCCAGCAAAACAAAATGATTAGAGCGCTATGCTTACCATGTTTCATCCTATCCTCCTTTGTCTCTTCGCTCACTCCTTTGAGACTGTCTTCAAAACAGGATTATTATACCCTATCAAACCGTCCAAAACAACGGAAAGACGCATTTTAATCAGACGCCCAAAAAAAGAGAAGGATTGTCGGATAATCACGTAAACCATTATTTCGCAGGCATTACAAGAAAGTCGGCAGGAAAAGTTTTGCAAAAAAAAGTTTTCTGGGTCATCATAAACAAAAACGAACTGTATCCAACGGTTTCATCAGCAGATTTGTACGGATAAGAACGTGTGAGTGAATCACCGGGGCAGAAAAATTCGCCGACTTTGTTAACGCCGGTTCAATACCTCAAGGGGGTCGGGCCGGCCCGGGCCGAAGCGCTGGCGGAACTGGGGGTCCATACAGCCGAGGACCTGCTGAATTATTTTCCGCGCGACTGGCGGTTTGCACCGGAGCCGACAAAAATCGCCGACCTCCGAAAGGGCCAAACCGTCTGCGTAATCGGGATTGTCGAGCAGACGGATTATCAGGCGCACCGGAAGATTCCGTTTTTTGAAGTGATGCTGGCGGACGAGACGGGGGTTTGCCGGATTGTGTGGTTTCACGGCAAATACCTGATCAACCAGATTGAGCCCGGTCAGCGTCTGGCGGCCATCGGGACGGTAAGCGAATACAAGCACCAGCTGCAGCTGACCAATCCGAGATTCCACATTCTGCGGGCGGATGAGCCGCAGGATATCGAGGCCTTCAGCGGTCCCGTGTATCCGGCCAGCGCCAAACTTCCTTCCTGGCAGATTAAGAAAATCATTCAATCCTCCCTCGACGTCCTCTGTGAACAGCTGCCGGAGTTTTATCCGCAGGAGTTTCTGAAAAAGAATGACTTCTGCGGACGGGCGGAGGCCTATCGGCAGATTCATCGGCCGGAAAACGAAGCACAGGTGCATCAGGCCCTGCGGCGGCTCAAATACGATGAGCTGTTTCTGATGCAGCTGGGACTGGCCGTTCGAAGACATCAGATGGAGCATCAGTGCCGCGCCTTTCCGATGGTCTGGACGGAGGAGATTGACCGGCGGATTCGGCAGCGGTTTCCGTTTCTTCTGACGGAAGATCAGGAGACGGTCATCCGGGAAATCGTGCAGGATATGAGCCGCACCGTTCCGATGAACCGGCTGCTGCAGGGGGATGTCGGCTCCGGCAAAACCGTTGCGGCCCTCTATGCGGCACTGCTGGCGGTCGCCAACCGCAAGCAGGCGGCAATGATGGCGCCGACGGAGATTCTGGCCCGGCAGCACGCCGAGAGTATCGAACGGTATCTGAAAGGCAGCCGGGTCCGACGAGCACTTCTGGTTGGGGGAATGCCGCCGGCGGAACGAGCCCGCATTGCCGACGAACTTCGAAGCGGACAGATTGACATCGTAGTGGGCACCGTCGCCCTGCTGGAGGAGGATATTGCGTTTGCGGATTTGGGGCTGGCGGTGATTGATGAGCAGCACAAGTTCGGTGTGCATCAGCGGGCGCAGCTGCGCAAAGGGGCTGCGCCGCATTGTCTGGTGATGACGGCCACCCCCATCCCCCGGACGCTGGCGATGACGGTCTTCGGCGATCTGGATGTGTCGGTGATTCGGCATCGTCCGCCCGGACGCGGGGAAGTGATTACGCGATGGGTGCCGCCGGACAAACGCCGCGAAGCGATGGAGTTTCTGCGCCGGCAGATTCAGGCGGGCCGGCAGGCCTATTTTGTGTATCCCCGCATCGAAGGTGAAAACGGCCCGGAGGAAAACGGCCGGCGAAAAGCCGCGGCGGAGGAATACCATCTTTTGTCCAAAACCGTTTTTCCGGAATTTCGGGCGGGGCTTCTTCACGGACAAATGCCGGTTGAAGAAAAAAAGCAGATTATGGCGGAGTTTCGGGCGGGACGGATTCAGATTCTGGTCAGCACGGTGGTGATTGAAGTGGGTGTGGATGTGCCGAATGCAACGCTGATGGTGATTGAGAATGCCGAGCGGTTCGGGCTGGCCCAGCTGCATCAGCTGCGCGGCCGAATCGGACGCGGGCAGAACCGCTCGTATTGTCTGCTGTTTTCCGAAACGGACAATCCGGAGGCCCGGCAGCGTCTGGAGGTGCTGACGCGTACCTGCGACGGCTTTGAGATAGCCGAGGAAGACCTGCGTCTTCGAGGGCCGGGCGAATTGTTCAGTACCCGCCAGCACGGCCTGCCGGATTTGAAAATTGCCAATATTGTCGAGGATTTTGACCTGCTGACGTTTGCCCGCAAGAATGCCTTTGAACTGATTCGACAAGACCCCTGTCTGACTCGACCGGAGCATGCGGCCTTGCGCAAAGCCCTGATTGAACGGTTTGGAGCAGCACTGGGGCTGGCGGATATCGGCTGAAAAAAAACTGGAAAAAATCTTTCGGAAACGGTAAGTAGTCCGAAATATGAAGATCCACTACAAAAATGCCGCTCTGGAGCGTCTTGTCATTGCTGCCAATGGTCTTGCGGCCGCTTCGGCAGCAGGAACTTTTGTTTTGCTCTATGGGTTTGACCGGGTGCTTTTGCCGACGGCTGTGCTCTATGCAGCCCAGTTTATCTCTCTGCTGATTTTTCTGGCCGAAAAAGCGGTTCGCTTTGCAAATGCGGAATCCCGCAGAGAGTTTTTGAAATACAACTGGTTTGAGATACCGCTTCTATCGATTCTACTGCTTTCCGTGGCCGGTGCAGGGCACTGGTTTTCTCCGGACAGTTCCAGTCTGGCCATTTTAATAGCCATTGATACCTATCTGGTGCTTCAGGTGATTGTCAAAGTGTGCCGGACAATGGTCGCTGTAGCAGCCACGGGCAAAAATCCTCCGCGCGCACTGGCCGGCTTGTTTGTCATTTTGATTGCGGCCGGTTCCGGTCTGCTGATGCTGCCTCGCTCGAACAATGTGGAACATTTATCGTTTACAGATGCCGTATTTACTGCCGCCAGTGCCACATGCGTAACCGGTCTGGTTGTCAAGGATACCGGTTCAGATTTTACACCGATGGGACAGGTCATTATTCTGACATTGATCCAGCTGGGCGGTCTGGGAATTGTCACCTTCGGGGCGGTGATGGCGCTGATTTTGGGGCAGGCGCTGAGTGTCCAGGAATCGGCGGCAATGCAGGACCTGCTGAATACCCAGACCCTCAGCCGCATTGTTCGGATGATTGCCTTTATCTTCCTGACCACCCTGCTGATTGAAGCCGTCGGGGCTCTGGTTCTCTATCCAATGTGGAAGCCGATGGACGGGCGCTTTTCCACGCCGGAGGGTCGATGGTTCTGCAGCATTTTCCATTCCGTCAGCGCTTTCTGCAATGCAGGGTTCAGTCTGTTCTCGGATAATCTGTCGGGTTACCGGTCGTCTCCGCAGGTTTATCTGGTGATTGCACCGCTGATTGTTGTGGGAGGGTTGGGATTCAGCGTGCTGTACAATCTGCTGACGGCAGCGCAGGACGTTCTGGTTCGATTCTTTCACAGACGAATGCATCCGGGCCTGATTTTTGCCGCCCGCTCACCGGTGCGGCTGCAGCTTCAGACCAAGATTGTACTGACTGTCAGTGCTTTGCTGATTGTCGGAGGGACGGGAGCATTGCTGCTGTTTGAATCCTGCCGGCCGGAAGGCCCCTATAAGGGCGACATCCTGACGGCCTTTTTTCATTCCGTTTCCGCCCGAACCGCCGGCTTCAATACGGTGGACATCGCCTCTCTTTCGGAGGCCTCTCGGTTTATCCTGATTGTGCTGATGTTTATCGGCGGCTCGCCCGGCTCCACGGCCGGCGGCATCAAGACCGTCACTTTTGCCGTCGTGGTGATGATTGCCTGGGCGTCGTTCCGCAAACGGCGGGATGTGGAGATGTTTCGCCGGTCGATTCGGCTTTTGATTGTAGGCCGTGCGGTAACTGTGGTTTTTCTGTTCGGGCTGACGCTGCTGACGGCAACGCTGGGGCTGGCAATTACCGAACGTCACAGCCATTTTGCCTTTCTGGATTTGCTGTTCGAGGCGGCCTCAGCCCTGGCGACCGTGGGGCTGAGCACGGGGATTACGCCGTCTTTGACAGCCGCCGGCAAATGGATTATCATATTCACGATGCTGATCGGGCGGCTGGGACCGCTGACGCTTCTGGCGGGGCTGACGCACGAAATCAAGCCGGCCGGCTTTGACTATCCGTCGGAGCCGGTTGTAGTAGGTTAACCGAGGAGATCTTATGAAACGGTTTGCAGTCATCGGACTGGGACGGTTCGGGAAAAAACTGGCAATTGCTCTGGCCATGAGCGGAGCAGAGGTGATTGCCATCGACCGAGAGCGGGAGATTATCGAAGACATCCGCGATCAGGTCAGCCATGCCGTGCGTCTGGACAGCACAGATATGGAAGCCCTCCGCGCGCAGGGCGTAGACAAAGTCGATGTCGCCATTGTCGGAATGGGCGAGCGGGGCCGGGCTTTTGAATCAGCAATTCTGACGGTCGTCAACCTCCGGCAGCTGGGCGTTCCGAAGATTTATGCGCGGGCGGCGGACCTGACGGCCGGCGAGGTCTTCAGTGCGGTGGGAGCCACCGAGGTCATTTATCCGGAAATTGAAACGGCCCAGCGATGGGCATACAAGCTGATTGCCCCGCACATTGATGAAAAAATCGACTTTGCACCGGGCTACAGTCTGGCGCGAGTGAAAGCAGCTGACAGTTTCCACGGCAAGACCGTCCGCGAGCTCCAGCTTCGCCAGCGGTATAATGTCAATCTGGTGGCCATCAAACGCGAAAGCGGTCCGCACGCCGAAGAGGAGGACAGCATCATCAACGTCCCTATGCCCGATACCGTGATTTATGCCGGCGATATCCTGATGGTGGCCGGCACGGACAGAGACCTGGCCAAACTTCCGCAGGAATAAAACGTGGATTCGGATATTCGCCGCATCCTGTATGTCTCAGACCTGGACGGCACGCTGCTGCGCAATGACGGAACACTTTCGGAAACCAGCCGCCGCCGGCTGTGCGAACTGCTGGAGGCGGGGGTAAACTTTACCGTCGCCAGCGCCCGCACCTGGAGCGAGATTGTGCCGCTGCTGAAAGGGGTGCCGCTGCGTCTGCCGGTGATTGCCGTCAACGGGGCGTTTTTGTCGGATTTTGCCACCGGCCGGGCTCTGCAGGTCAAAGCCATTGAAAAAAATCTGGCCGAAGCGGTGTATGAAGAAATTCGCCGAACCGGGCTGGCTCCGTTTATCTGCGGATATGACGGACATTCAGACAAATTGTATTATCAGGATCTTCTGAATGAACAGATGCGCTGGTTTCATGGGGTACTGATGGAGCACAGTCGGGCCCGCCTGTGCCGGGTGGAACCGCTGGAAAAGGTGCTTTCGCTTCAAGTAGTCTCGTTTGCGGTGATGGGGGAAGACCGGCTGGTCGAACGGCTGGCCCGGTATCTGGAGGAACAGTACGGCCCGCGGCTCGAATGCTTTCATTTTCAAAATCCCTACTCCAACGGTCATTGGTGGCTGACGATTCACGACGCCGCCGCCTGTAAATCCAAGGCCGTAGCAGAGCTGGCCCGAATGTACGGATTTGCGATGGACAATGTCGTGGTGTTCGGCGACCATATCAATGATATACAGATGTTCCGCACGGCCGGCCGGGCCGTCGCCGTGGCCAATGCACACGAATCCCTGAAACTTTATGCCGATGAAATCATCGCCTCCAACGAAGAAGATGCTGTTGTAGATTATATCAGTCGAACCCTTTCATTGATTCCATAACCCGCTGTTCGGGGAAAAAGGGTGGTTATCCGACGTTGTCCATCCTTTTCAATGAATCCCTTTCTCCTCGGCTCAAACACTCTTTTCAGCGGCCCGTTGCATTTTTTCTGCTTTTTATAGGACGCCGATTTTCCTTTCCGCAAAAATTGCTGTTTTTCGCAAAAAAAAGGTTTATCGCTCTCCTTTTTTCTCCGAAATCGCACGCAAGGAGTCTCTCCAAACAGAACAGCAGGCAGATGAGGGCCCTTTTATGAAGCAGACAGCAATCGCGTTGTTTCATATGGGATTAATGGTTTTTTTTGTCCGGATTTCTTTCGGAAAGACTTTGCCGGACAGCAGTGCCTCCTCCCTGAATCCCGCCGCCGAAGCTCAGACTAACGCCCCGGACTTATTCGAAATGTCTCTGGAAGAACTGATGAACGTGGAAATCAGCACGGCTTCATTGACCGAGACTACCAAACGCAAAATGCCGATGACGATGACGGTCATCACGCGTCAGCAGATTCTCCAGTCCGGAGCACGAAGTCTGATCGAGCTGCTGGAAATCTACGTGCCGAACTTTCAGTGGGTGTTTACCGGCACCAAGCCGCGGCATATGGGGCTGCGCGGCATTTTAGGCAAAGATGATAAATATTTGCTGCTGGTTAACGGACGGCAGATGAATGAAAAAACGGATTTTGGTGTGTACAGTGAGCGGGACCTGCCGATGCTCCGTGATATTCAGCGGATTGAGGTCATTCGCGGTCCCGGTTCGGCCCTGTACGGAGCCGGTGCCCTGTCGATGGTTATCAATTTGATCGTCGATGACCCGAAAACATTTCAGGGAACAGAAGCGGCATTTCGGTCTGGAATGATTGAAGAATACTATTCCGGAGAAGTGAAATGGGGACGAATGTTTTCGGAAGATGAAGGACTGTTGGTGTATGCCGGCGGCTCCCTGTATCCCGGCGCCGAACCCTCCAAGTCACCGCTGCGGTACCTTTGCGGACCGGGCGCGTACAAGGAAGGCGGCCCCTCCGGCTGGTGGGGAACTCCCAATCAGCCGGGCTATCAGCTGGGAGTAGATGAATATTACCACAACCCGGATTTCATGAAAAACTACAATGAGGCCTATCGAGGAAGGCCGCGAGCGAAGCTGCATGCCCATTATACACTGGGGGAACTGAATATCTGGGCACGCTTCACCCAGGGCGGGGAATATGTCGACCAGTGCGAATTTCGTCCGCTCGAGGGCGGCTGGCCGCAGCGGGATATCGCCTTCGGCGTCGGCTATATGCAGAGCACATTCACTGCTGAATACACACAGGAACTGACGGAGGATTTTTCGCTGCACTATCGGTTCAGTTATGACCGCACGCAGTTTGAATCGACGCCGTATGGGCTGGCCCGGGAAGTACTGTATCGGGAGGATGAATACCAGGGCCGTATTTTAGCTAATTGGAACCTGAATGAACAGCACAAACTGGCCTTCGGAACAGAATGGAGCCATGAAGAATTCGGCCTGACTCCGGACGGAGAGGAAACCACTCTGAATTACATTATGGGCGATAAAAAACCGATGCCGCGATGGAACACGGACATGGTCTCTCTGATTGGGGAGTATCAATGGGGGCTCAGTGAAGACCTGACGGCCTTTTTCAGCGGGCGCCTGGATGACCATACATTTGTTGAACCGATGTTCTCTCCCAAGGCGACTTTCGTTTATACCGCAAATCCCAAAGATACCGTCAAGCTGATCCTTTCTCGCGCCTCGCGGACGGATGTGGCGGAGAATATGAAGCGGAATCAGCTTGCCGGCAAGTCTGAAAGCGATTACGAAACCCTGAATGCCCTGGAACTGCGGCTGGAGCGTGAACACAGCCGGCATCTTTGGCTTGGGGCCAGTCTGTTTATGCATAGTCACAATCTGGTCAGCTACTCATCCAGCCTGGGCGGAACCGGCCCGGTCGCCACGCTTAAATCCTCCGGTGCAGAGCTGGAAGGAAAGTATAAGCCGAACGACAAACTCGAATTATCTTTCTCCCATGCCTATACAAAACTGGACCATGCGGCACTGGCGGACAAAATTACCTCGATTGAAGAGACTGCGGCACCGCTGGGATATGGAAACAACTTTGCCAACTGGTCCAATCATGAGACGAAACTGCGTCTGACGTGGCGATTCGAGGACAAGTGGCTGCTGAACAGTTCAGCGATTGTATATTGGGGCTGGCCCGGCGCCAAAGACTACGCCCGGCAGTTTGCCTGGAGCCCCGCCCGGTTTGACCAGAAAAACGGGCTGGAATCGTTCGAGCCCAGCTGGTTCTGGAACATGGGTCTGGAGTACCAATACAGCGCCAACACCACGTTCCGTCTGGATGCCTACAACATTCTGGGCTGGTTTGATAAAGACTTAGGCAAGCGCAAGTTCGGTTTTACCAACGACTTCCCGGGGATGTACCGCATTCAGCCGGCTGCGCTGGGGCTTCAGGTTATCCACACTTTCTGAACATCAGGCGGGCTGTTCTCAAAGAGAGCTTTCCTCCGCTGACCTTTTCGGATAGAATCTTTGCGAGGAGGCAAATCCTTTTTGGCAAAATCCGAATGGCTCAAAAAAGAAACAATTTTATTCGTTTTTTGGGATATGTGCGGCCGTACAGCGGATACTTGGTGCTGGCAGTGCTGGGCGGTATCGTCAAATTTACAGTGCCGCTGCTGACCCCGCAGGTGACACGCTATCTGGTGGATCAGGTGTTCTTAAACGCAACCCTGCCTTCAGAAGAAAAAATGCGGCAGCTGCTGCTGTGCACCGGGGCGATGGCCGCCGTGTACCTGTTTCTTTATGCGCCGTTTGTGTACATCCGGCATATCTACGCGGACAAGGCCAGTCACCGGGCCGTGTTTCATCTGCGGTATGAACTGTACTGGCGAATCCTGCGGCTGTCGGCTTCGTTTTTCAGTCGGCACCGCAGCGGGGAAATCGTCTCCCGCCTTATCAGCGACATCGCTCTGGCTCAAAATCTGGTCGGTACAGCTCTGACCAATACCTGGATGGACGCCGCTGCCCTGATTGCCATCCTCTTTTTTGTCTTTCGAATCGACATGCCGACGGCTCTGGCGGCCCTGGCGACCTATCCGGTTTATCTGTTCTTTTTCCGCCGTTTCAGCACCAGCATTCGCGCCGCAACCATGCGGATTCAGGATGAACTGGCGACAATGGCCGGCGATGTGAGCGAGCGGATTTCCGCCACCGCCGTTATTCACGCTTTCGGTCGAGAAAAAACGGAAAAACGGCGATTCCGCCGACAATCCGAGAAGCTCTTTTCCATCAATATGCAGCGGATTCTGATGCAGGGACTCAATCAGGCCGTTACCGGCACGCTGATTGGGCTGGCTCCGCTCGTGGTGATTGCCTTCGGGGGAATGCGCGTGCTCAAGGGGGCAATGACGGTGGGCGATCTGGTGGCGCTGATGATGTATCTGGGGCCGCTGTATCTGCCGATGCAGCGGTTTTCCGAGCTGAATGTGGTGATGGCCAACGCCTTGGCGGCGCTGGACCGCATCTTTCAGATTATGGATGAGCAGCCCGACATCCGCAGCCGTCCGGACGCCGTGGACCTGCCTTCGGTTCAGGGCCGCGTGGAATTCGAGCACGTTTGGTTCGGCTATCAGCCGGACCGGCCCGTTCTGCAGGATATCCATTTTACTGTGGAGCCGGGCAGCCGGATTGCTCTGGTCGGCCCCAGCGGGTCGGGCAAAAGCACCCTCGTTAGTCTGATTCCGCGGTTTTACGATGTGCAGTCCGGCGCCGTGCGGATTGACGGCATTGATGTGCGGGACCTGAAGGTGTCCTCTTTGCGGAAAGCCGTCGGAATGGTGCTGCAGGAACCGATGCTTTTCAGCGGCACGATTCGGGAAAATATTCTTTACGGCAATCCTTCCGCCTCAGACCAGGAGGTGATTGAAGCGGCCAAAGCCGCTCACGCGCTGGAATTCATTCAGGCCCTTCCGGCGGGGTTTGATACGGAAGTCGGTGAGCGGGGGCTGATGCTTTCCGGCGGACAAAAACAGCGGATTACCATTGCCCGGGCGTTCTTAAAGAATCCGCCCATTCTGATTTTTGATGAAGCGACCAGCTCGCTGGATTCAGAATCAGAGTACTGGATTCAGCAGGCCATGCAGAATCTGATTCGCGGACGAACGACGTTTATTATTGCTCACCGTCTGGCTACCGTCATCCACGCCGACTGGATTCTTGTCCTTCAAAACGGACGAATTGTCGAACAGGGAACCCACCTGCAGTTGGTAAGCCAGAACGGAATTTATCGGGATTTCTTCCGCCGACAGATGCAGTCTGCCCAGCTGGATTTGCTGGTCGATTCCCCATTTTTGAATTCAGATATCTCTTGATTTTACATCCGCCTTGTGTATAGTTGACTGAAAAGGACGGCAGGAAACATCTCTGGTTCATCCAAAATACCGCCCTCGGAGCTGTGCAAAGAGCGCTTGGTTTTTCTTGAAAAAAGGGAGGGTAGAACAATGTCTGGGAAATATATATTTCCGGTCTTTATTCTTTTGTATGTCTCAGCTTCCTCGTTTGGCAGTGACGGCGATAAACTCTGGTATTTCGGCGGCGTCCCGATTACGGTCAACGGCACCACCGCATCCCGTTTCGACATTGCCTCGGACCAGGACGGCGGGATTTATTTCGCCTGGGAAGCCGATATCGGCTATCAGGTTCTCCTGCAGCGGGTCGATTATACCGGACAAACCAGCGGGGGATTTCCGATTCCCGGTCCGGCATGGCTTTCAGAAGTGGTTCTTTCATCCGGATTGGACAATCAGAATCCGGATGTGATATCCGACGGCACCGGCGGGGCGATTGTCGTCTGGGTGGAGAAAATCAGCGATACGCCCATCAAAACGTGGGTGTATAAGGCCCAGCGCGTCAACCAGCTGGGCACAAAACTGTGGCCCTCCGCGACCGTGTTAACCAGTTCGTATCTGGACGGCGGCTCAAGCCAGCCCAAACCGATTTTGGTCGGCGATGGAGCTGGCGGTGCGTATGCCGCCCTGCAGTGCAGTGCCGTGTACCGTCTGGTGCATTTTAACAGCAGCGGTGTGCTGACAGGCGGCGTGGACGGGCTGAATCTGGGCTTTAAGCCGGGTGATGCCGTCTCTGACGGAGCGGGCGGTGTGATTGTCGCCGGACTGAACGGCCTGCAGGTTGTCGCCCGGCGAGCAGCCGTCAGCGGCGGTTCCGTCGTGCCGCTCTGGGGGACCGCCGTCACGATAGGAAACACCACCAACGCAATTACGGAAATTCATGCCGCTGCCGACGGACAGGGCGGAGCGATTGTCTGCTGGAATACGAGCGATAATGTGCGGATTCAGCGGGTCAACTGCGCCGGCACAGTGCTTTGGGCGGCGGGCGGACTGGAGCTGGTCTCGGCGTCGGCGGTGGGCGGAAGTGCCTGGACCTACGGCATCAGCTCTGACGTCTGCAGCAATGGAGCCGAAGGGGCCTATGCGGTCTGGACGGACTGGCGAAACGAGCCGGCTATGGGCGGCAACAGTGATATTTATGCCCAGCATATCGACCGCGACGGCAATATCCAATGGGCCCTTTACGGCATCCGCATCAACAATCTGACGCCCGGCTCACAGCGAAATCCTGTGGTTTGTGCCGACACAACAGGCGGGATGATTGCCGCCTGGCAGGACTACTGGGGCTTAAGTTATAACATTCGAGCCTGCCGGGTGAATGCAGCCGGAGGGCTGATGTGGTCCAGCTGGGTGATTGATGATGATGTGTATCCGTCCAGCCCGGGCGCTCATCAGAAATACCCGAAAATCCTCTTCGCCAAGGACGGCCCAGCGCCTTTCGGAGCCGTTGTCGCCTGGAACGATGAGCGGGCGGCCCTCGCCAATTACTGCCAGAAGATGGAAATCAATACAGTCCAGCTGCCCCTGGCTCCGTCCAATCTGACGGCGGCCATCACCTCCCCGCAGATTCATCTGCAGTGGAAAGACAACTCCGCCAATGAAGAAGGCTTTGAAATTGAATACAAAAAGTGGTCCTATTTTTCCGCCGAACCGTCTTCCTGGACGATCCTGGACAGTGTCGGAGCAAATGTGATGTCGTACCAGATGAACGAAATTCTGTTCTTTAACTATTACTACAAATTCCGGGTGCGCGCCTTTAACAGTCAGGGAACTTCCGACTACTCCAACACAGCCACCGTCCTGAACGGATTCTTTCTGTATTCGATAACCGTCACGCAGCCCAACGGCGGTGAGGGCTGGCCGGCGGGCGCAGCACGGGAAATCACCTGGAACTCGTGGGGCACCATTCCCTTCGTACGGATTGATTATTCACTGGACGGCGGCAGCCACTGGGTGGACCCGCCGATTGCATTGTCCACCGCCAACGACGGTTCCTTCCTGTGGACGGTGCCGAATACCCCCAGCGACAACTGCCTCATCCGCATTCAGGATGCCTCCGACGGCAACCCGTACGACGTAAGCGACCAGCCGTTTCGGATTACGCCGGCCCGGCCGGATTTGGTGATGGAATCCTTTGTCTGTCAGCAGCAGGAAACCGCCGTTCAGGATCAGGTGCTGACGTTTCAGTGCGTTGTGCGGAATGTCGGGTCCCAAAGTGCCGGCAGTTTCTATCTGGATTTCTATCCCAACCGCTCCAGCCCGCCGGGGTCCAATGAATACGGAGCGCTTTATGCATATGTTCCGGCGCTGGCGGTGAATGAAACCTATACCTGGAATTTCACTTATACTTATCCGATTCCGGGCGTACAGTCGATTTACCTGCAGGCGGATACGGACCGGCAGGTTTTGGAGGCCGATGAGAACAACAACATCCGGGGACCTCATTCCCTGACGGTGTATGAATTTGAACGGAAAGAAGAAACCTACAATGCTCAGGGCTGGTTCGGCGGCGATGACCGACCGGCCTGGACACCTCGAAATGTCGGTTGCGGACAAAGCATCGTCCTGCCCCGCAGTGCCCAAGTTGCCTATGCGGGTTTCCAATTCACCGACCGGTTCGACTATGTCTATAATCCGACCGGTACAGGCCATGCCGTCACGCTGGTGCTGGATATACGGGCCGCAGACGGGACGATCATCAAAACAGTGACAAAAGACGTCCCCGCCTCGTTTAACGGCGGATGGGTCTTCTTCCCGGTCAACATGGATTTGTGGGGACAGAAGACCTATATTTTCACCTCATATGTCCAGGACGGACATCTGAACAATCTGTCCTCTTCGATCGCCGCCCGCACGGATAACCCCTGGCCGGACAGTCAGGGGTATTCGCTGAGCAGCTCCACGGCACCTTATGATATGAAAACCTGGAGCTTATGGACCGCCACCACGTGGGATTACAATTTCCGAATTGCCGGGTTTTATACGGATTTGAGTCCTTCCGATTTAGTCCGTGATTATCGGGTGAATCTGGAGGATTTTGCCCGTCTGGCCCAGGCCTGGCTCCGCACGGACTGCACACTGCCCGGCTGGTGCGGCCTGACGGATTTGAATTATTCAGGGCGGATTGACCTGACGGATTTGGAGGACTGGACGGACGACTGGCTGTGGGAAGGATACGGGGCGCTCGACCGGACCGCTGTTGCGGCGATGGACGCCCAGCTGTCTTCAACAGCAATCAGCGGTTCGGACGGAAGCCAATTCTGGCCCGGGACATATTTTGCCTATATCACCAACAGCGGCCGATACGGCAAGTTTATTGTGGAAAAGTATGAACCGGCGGTCAATCATCGGCTGACCATCGGCTGGACGACGTACAATGCCGACGGGACAATCTATTCCACCGGCACAGGGCTTGTGATTCGCGGCACCTACACATGCGATTTGGATATCGGCCTGGAGAGCGGCGCGGGCGAGGACTGGCAGTGGGCGATGCACACCTCCACAACCCGCTCGCTGATTCCGCGCAACGGCGCCCGATTCAGACTGATGTACCGCGCCCCCGGTCCGTAAGAATTCTTACCTATAGAAACCGATTTTGATCAATCCGTGCCGTCCGGAGGATGCGGCAGGAGTGTCTGCAATTGGCCAAGCAATTCAGGTATGCGATGCTGAACAACGTTCCAAATACGCTCCGTCAAAACCTCTCCATACTCATGAGCCAAAATATTTCGTTGGGCGATAATCAATTTCCAGGGGGGGCGTTCTTTGCTTGAGAGAATCAGAAATATTTCCGGCTGCTTCTCCTAAAATAAGAATCTGGTCTTTCCACAGCAGACCGGAGCATTTTGTCGTTTTCAAAATCCTGAAAGGTTTTATGGGAGGCAAAATCCAAAATATCGCGACAGGCCTGAATCATATCCCACAAAAAAGCGCCGTCTCGATTTTAGGCCGCATAAATGACCTCCGGCTGACCGAATATCTGTTTTTTTCGAAACGGATTTCTGACGGCGGCTTTTTCGACCAAATCAACCGGACGGCCGAAAAGTTCCTCGAGCGATTCCTTCAGTTGTGCCAAATCAAATAAGTCTATGCGGGCTTGCGGGTCGAAGATAACCAGAATATCAATGTCGCTGTCCGGACGGAAATTCTGCCGAAGGACTGAACCGAACAGAGCCATTTCGCGGACGTGAAACTGTCGGCATATTCTTGAAATCGATTCAGTCGGTAAGGAGATCGCAACCATACTTTTCCTCTTTAAACACAGTTTGATTTTACCCCGGTAAAAACGGAAGGTTAATTACGGTTTTTGCACGTCCGCACGGCGGTATTTTCGGAGGGCCTCGAGAAAGGCCTGCATATCCGCCGGCAGCGGGGCCTCGAATGTCATCGGTTCGCCTGTGGCCGGGTGCGTCAGTTCCAGTCTCCAGGCGTGGAGGGCCGTGCGGGCCATCAGCGGGCTTTCCGGTGCCGGCTGGCGGTCTTCAATCTGCCAGGGATAGACGACCTTGCCGCCGTAGAGGTCGTCGGCCACGATGGGGTGCTTCATCCAGGACAGATGCACGCGAATCTGATGGGTGCGGCCGGTTTTCAAGTCGAGCTTGAGCAGACTGTACCCGCGAAAGGCCTCCAGCACTTCGTAGATTGTTACCGCTTCTTTGCCGATGTCCGGGCGAATGGCAAACTTCTCCCGGATAAACGGATGCACACCGAGCGGCTGGTTGATGCAGTCAGCCCGCAGGGCCGGCGTGCCGTGCACAATGGCCAAGTAGGTCTTTCGGGTCCTGCGGTCGGCGAACTGGCGGGACAGTTTCCAGTGGGACGTGTCGTCTTTGGCCACAACCAGGACGCCGGTGGTGTTGCGGTCAAGCCGATGGACGATGCCCGGCCGCCAGTCATCGCTGCCTTTGGAGAGTTTCTGATAGTGATAGACCAGAGCGTTAACAAGTGTGCCGTGTTTGTAGCCGCGGGCGGGATGGACAATCAGGTCGGCCTGCTTGTTAATCACAATCAGATAATCATCCTCGTACAGCACATCCAGCGGAATATTCTCCGGAATCAGTTCACGGATGGGACGCGGCGGCAGAATCAAATCGATTTCATCGCCGGCTCGGAGCTGATAGCTGGGTTTGGCGGGCCGGCCGTTGACATTGACGCCCTGCTCTTTGATGAGTTTCTGCAGGCGGGTGCGGCTGAAATGGCTGAATCGGCCGCACAGATACTTATCCAGCCGGCGAAACTTCAGATTGGAGCCCACGCGAAAACGCAGGCGCTCCCCGGCCAGCTCTTCCATTTCATCCGACAGTTCGGATAACTCGTCTGTTTCCGGTTCGGCCCCGTTTTCCGAAAGAGGATATTCCTCATCCATCGTCATACGGCTACTGGGCGGCTGATTCAGCCGGAGGAGCCGGCACCAGAGACGGCTGGGCGGCGGGGGCGGCCTGCTGCTCTTCAGGAGTAGTGGAAGAGGATTCCTTTTCCTGAGGAGGGGCCGGAGCAAACACGACTTTTACCGAATTGTCCTGCAGCTGGTCCAACCGCTGCCGGGCTTGTTCGGTAACCGATGTTCCCTGATAGGCCGCATTCTGCATAATTCGGGTATAAATGTCGCGGGCCTGTTCGTACTGGCCGCTTTCTTCCGCACAAAGTCCCAGCTGAAGCTCCGCCAGCCCTTTGAGAGTCGGAGACTGAGCCAGCGCGAGGGCCTGCTGACAGGCCTCCTGAGCTTTGGCCAGTCTGGAGGAAACCTCCTCGGGGCTCAAATCCGCCTGCAGGTGCAGAGCGGAACGGAGCAGTTTGGCCTCTTCAATGCGTGCCAGAGCCGCCAGGTCTTCCTGCGGAGCCGTCTGAGATGCGGTCCTCAATTCTTCCGCTGCCGAATCAAGCAAAGAGGCCGGCTGAACTCCTTCCGTCTGACGGGTCGCCTTCGTAATGGCCTCCCGTGCGGTCTGAATTCGGGAAACCATGGCGGCCTGCTGAGCCCGACGGCTTTCCTGACGCCAGTGCTTCCAAAGAGGAATAACAATCAGGGCCGTCAATATCAGACAAACCCCGATAATCTGGTTGGAATACTTCCGCACAAAATCCGGCAGCTGGGCAAAAAACTCCGCCAGTTCGTTGGTCTTCAGTTCGTGACGATGTTCTGCATCCATAACAATTCCTGTTTTCGGCCTATGCCGGCTGCTCGGCAGGTCTGTTCGGCTTTCCCGGCTTTAAAGCCGCCTGCTGATTCGTTGATAAGATTCTCAAAACCGACAATTATAAGAAGTTTGCTTTTGACAGGCAAGAACTCTTTGCCCATACTATAGTTTCCCCCTCCGCCGGAGGGGAAGATATGAAAGAAGACCGAGGATGCAGAAATGAAAAAAAACCTGCCGGCCTGGACCGTTGTGATTCTTCAACTTCTGATGCAGCCGGGTGCAAGCCCGCTTTCAGCGGCTCCACTGGATCCCAGCCGTCATATCCCGCTCGAGCAGGTCAGACCGGGAATGGAAGGGTACTGCCTGACGGTTTTGGAAGGGACGGCCGTAGAAAAATTCCCTCTGAAAGTGCTCAGTATTGTCCGAAATGCCGAGCCTGGGTCGGATTTTATCCTTGTCGTCGGCACAGATGAGCGATTCAAAACCGTCGGTTCCGTCCAGGGATGCAGCGGTTCGCCGGTGTATTTGGACGGTCGGCTGGCCGGTGCCCTGGCGGCCGGCTGGTCAGATGCACTCGAGCCGCTTTATTTAGTGCGTCCAATTCAGGATATGCTGAATATAGAATCTCCCGCTCCCTCCGGGCAGGTCCCCTCTCTTGCTCCGGAACCCAAAGACCTCATCCATCCTGAAAAAGCCCAGAAGCGGTATTTGGACTGGCTTGGAAAGACCTGCTCCAGCCGCCGCACAATGCTTCCCCTGATGATGTCGGTACCCGCCGGCGCTGCTCAGTCCATCCAGCCGATTTTTGAATCGCTTGGCTTTGCAGCATTCACCGGCGCAGCCGCTGATGAATCCGCAGGGACTCAGGGACAGAGTCAAATCACACCGGGCGGCGTTTTGTCCGTCGTTCTGTGCGGAGGGGACATCTCCATCGCCGCCATTGGAACAGCCACCGATGTGGTCGGCGACACCGTTTACGGATACGGGCACAGTCTGCTGGGAACCGGAGCCGTCCAGCTGCCGATGGCGGCCGGCTACATTCATACCACGATTGCCCGCCGGTCTATTTCGTTCAAATTCGGCTCTCCCGGACCGATTCTCGGAACCCTCACATCGGATCAGGCCGCCGGTATTTTCGGACGAATCGGGCAGGAACCCCCGATGCTTCCACTGCGAATCCATCTGGAACGCACAGACCTCGGGCAGACCAAAGAATTTAACTGCCGTGTGGCTGTCCATCCGATGCTGACCCCCTTAATTCTGCGGGTCGTCATTATGTCGGCAGCCCTTTACTACGGGGATTTGCCTCAGGAACATTCTCTGGAGTATCAGGGGACTGTCGAAATCGAAGGGGAGGAACCCATTCAGTTTAAAAATATCAGTACAGATTCGGAAGCCCTCGTGCCGGCATCAGAAATTTCCGGGATTGCCAACCTTCTGATGAACAATCCCTACCGGCCGGCCGGTATCCGCTCGGTGGAGCTTTCCCTGCGCATTTCCGGCCGGTCCCGTGCTGCAGAAATTTGGGCGGCTGAATTATCCGATGACAAACCCAAGCCCGGCCGGTCTGTGACCGTCCGCGCGGTATTGGAGTCCTTCCGAACCGACAAAACCGTTCACTCAATCCACCTGCCGATTCCGGCGGAACTGAAAGCAGGCACGTATATGCTTCAGGTCCTGGACCGGGAGGAATATCTGGCATTTCTTCAGAAAGCATCGCCGCATCAGTTTACCGCCGAAGACCTGCCGTCGATGCTGGAAGCAGTCCGCCGCATTGTGCAGATGCCCCGCAACCAGCTGACCGCCGTCCTTCTGTTGGGCCGAGGCGGCATCGCCATTCGCCATCAGGACCTGCCGGACCTTCCATCCAGCCGGGTGCTTCTCCTGCAGGACAATCGCCGTTTTACGCCGGCAATGCCGCTGCAAAACTGGATCCAAACGCAAATAACTATGGACTGGGTTCCGAGCGGAAACATCACAGTCCCCATTCAGATAGAACCATAAAGGAATCTTTCATGAACAAAAGGCCGTTTTTGTTTTTGACGGCGGTTTGGACCGCCGGATTTCTTCTGTCAGGCCCCGCAAAGGCCGTTACTTCTGTGATTACCCGTCATTCCAAAAGCGAACATTTCCTGAAAGGAAAACTGGAAAATCTGATGGTGGATTCCGACGGCAACCTGCGTCTGGCCCGCCGTGCGGAGGTTCTCCTGAAGCCCGAAACCCTTGTGGGCGTCTGGACCATCAATGCTGTTCTGACCGAACCGGACGGTTCGGCCGTTTATCTGGGAACCAGCCCCAACGGCACCCTTTTCAAATATGCCCGCGGGCAAACGGAGATTTTGTATCCGACGGACAGCTCTTCCCGTCCCAAAGATGCTGCGGCGGCCCTGACTGCCCCGCTGCGCAATGAGCATATCTTCGCTCTGGCCTTCGATGCAGGCGGACGTCTCCTGGCAGGCATCAGCGGCAAGCAGGCCCGGCTGCTTCGGTTCGACAAAGAACCGACCGTACTCTTTCAATCGGATACCGACCGTTATATTTTCGCCGTTCTTGCGGATTCTCAGGGTACACTGTACATCGGCACCGGTCCCAAGGGACGGATTTATCGCCTTCCGCCGTTCGGCGGAAACGCAGAAATTGTTTTCGAAAGCCGCGACAAAAATATTCTGTCGCTGGCCTGGGCCAAAGATGGTTCTCTGCTGGCCGGCAGCGACACCCGCGGTCTGCTGTATCAGATTGATGTAAAGACCCGCACCGTCCGCGTTCTCTATGACAGCCAGCAGAAGGAAATTACCGCCTTGACCACGGACCCTGAGGGCAGCATTTATCTGGCGGCCTCCAGCGCCGCAGCGGTGGCCGGACGGATCGACTCCGCCGCTCAGGCGCTGTCCAAATCGCCCGGCAGACCCCAATCCGATACAGAGCCGACGGAACCGGAGGAGCCGGACGAAGGAGGGGATGAAGAAGAGGAGCCGGGTGAATTTCATATGACGGCGGCGAATACGGTCGAAGAACAGCGGCCGATGCCCCCAACCGCCCCGCCGGCTCCGCCGGTCGGACCGGGACCGCGCGCCGCCAGCATGCTGGTCCGAATCAGCCCGGACGGTTTCGCGCGGGAAATCTTTTCCGACAGAGTTGTCTTTTATGACCTGCTTTATCAGGACGGCATCATTCTGGCGGCTACCGGCAACCAGGGGCGTCTTTTCGGGCTTGACCCTGTCATTGACCATCGCTCCATTTTGTATCAGAATGACAAATCCGCGCAGATTACCGCTTTGACTGCTGATGCGGAGAAAGGGCTTCTGCTGGCGCTGTCCAATCCCCCGCAGCTGGTTCGTCTGGCTCCGGAAGCAGCCCCGGAAGGAACTTATATCTCCGACCTCATTGACGCCGGTCAGCCTGCCCGCTGGGGCAAAATTCAGGCCGAAGCGCGTCTTCCGGAGGGGGCATCCATCCGGTTTTCCGTTCGCAGCGGCAATCTTAATGAACCCAATGACCCGACATTTTCTCCCTGGACGGCGGAACAAGAGCTGACCAAACCGGCGGTTTTGGGCTGTCCGGTTGCACGATACCTGCAATACCGACTCACCCTGGTTCGAGGCAAATCCGCGCAAAGTCCTCTTCTGCAGGAAGTAACGATTGCTCACAGTATTCCGAATCTTTCTCCGCAGATTCAGTCCCTGCAGGTTCAGCTCTCCAAAGACAAACAAAAACCTTACCTGTTCCAAATCCTGGCGCGGGCTTCGGATGAAAACGGAGATACGCTGGTGTATCATTTCGATTTCCGCAAGCAGGGCCGCAAACGCTGGATTTCCCTGAAAAAAGATTCAGAAAAGCCCGTGTTTGAATGGGACAGCCGAACGGTGGAAGACGGGCGGTATGAAATCCGGCTGACCGCCGATGACAAACGCTCCAATCACCCTTCCGACGCCCTGACCTCCTCCCGGATCAGTGAGACCGTTATCGTGGATAATACGGCCCCCGCCGTGGAGGACGTACATCTGAATGTTCAGGGCCGCACGGTGGAGATTCGTTTCAGTGCCGCGGATGTTTTTTCGGCTGTCGCCGAAGCTCGGTACACACTCGACAGCCGGGAAGACTGGGCCGGGCTGCTGCCGGATGACCAGGTGTTTGATACGACAGAAGAACAATTTACGCTGCGAGTGGAAAACCTTGAGCCGGGCGATCACGTGTTGACGCTGGCCGTCAGCGACAGTCCGGGCAATACACGCTACCAAAGTTTCGAATTTACCATCGGCCAAAACGGATAACTATGCGCTTGCTGGCGTTTGAGTCTATCGTCAGGACCGTTGCAGATCTATGCATCCGGGCCGCCTATGAACTGCCGGAAGACGTGTCGGCAGCGGTTCGGAAGGCTGCACAAAACGAATCCAACCCGCGTGCCCGACTGATTCTGGAGCAGCTGCTCGAAAACGCACGCATTGCCGCCGCCGAACGCATCCCGATTTGTCAGGATACGGGTCTGACAATTGTTTTTGCCGAACTGGGCAGCCGTGCGGTAATCACTCCGCCGGCGGACAATCCCTCCGCCACGCTGACGGATGCCATTCAGCAGGGCGTTGCGCTGGCTGCGCAGGAAGGCCTGCTTCGCAAAAGCGTCGTCGCCGAACCGCTGCACCTGCGGCGCAACACAAATACCAATACTCCGGCTTTTGTTCATTGGAGTCTCGTGCCCGGTGAGCAGCTCCGGCTCAGCGTCATCCTCAAAGGCGGCGGCTGCGAAAACAAAAGCGCTTTTCGGATGTTTAAACCGACCGAATCTCCTCAGTCCGTCTGCCGCTGGATTGTCGAACAGGTCCGAAATGCCGGGGCAGATGCCTGCCCGCCGTTTGTGGTCGGAGTCGGTCTGGGCGGCGATTTTGAAGTCTGCTGTCTTCTGAGCAAGAAAGCTCTGCTGCGCCCTGTCGGCAGCCGACACACAGACCCGTTCTACGCCGCCCTTGAAGAAGATTTACTTCGGGATATCAACGCTCTGGGGGTAGGTCCGCAGGGGCTGGGAGGAGATACAACCACGCTGGGCGTTCAGATTGAAACGGCTCCCTGTCATATCGCCTCGCTGCCGGCGGCCGTCAATATCGAATGCCACGCCCACCGTCACGCCTCCGCCGTTCTGTAGCCGAGGTCATTCCGACAGGGATTTCAAAATCCGGTCCGTATCGACGTAATCCTGCACCATTTGATGGAGCCGGATAATCTTGTCCGTATCGTACGAGCGAATCTTAAAACCCAGATCTTTCATCCGGGCGCTGACGGTAAACGTATCGTCGTCGCTGAGCAGCACCGGAATCTGGCTGGCTCGAAGGAGAGGTTCGATGGTCGGGTGCGGCTCAAATCCGCCGGTCAGAATCATCCCGCCGGTTTTGTCGCCGTATCGCGACAGCAGCAGAATCGTAATCAGGATATTGTCGATACGGTCGCCGGGGATAATCACAAGGGTATGATCTTCAATATGCCGGAATACATGCTGCGGCTCCATTGCGGCGATAATCGTATGATTAATTCGGTTTGTTAAAGCATCCGTGCCGCACAAAATCTTATAGCCGAACTCCTCCGCCACCTGTCCGACGGTAAACTCCGCCAGCGACGGCTCATAGGGCATTGCCCCGACCAGCTCTGTCCCCAAAAGACGCAGTCCTTTGGCGGCGGTCTGTCGAATCTTGTCGTATTTTTCCGGAAGAATCTTGTTGAGAATTACCCCAATCACCTCAACTTTATGGTCAGCAAACAGAGCCAGGCTCAGGGCAATTTCGTCGAGAGGCCGCCCGATGCCGCCTTCGGTGACAATCACCACCTTGGCTCCGAGCAGACGGGCCACCCGTGCGTTGGAAAGCCCAAAGCAGCTGCCGACACCGGCATGTCCGGTCCCTTCGTAAATCAGCATCGGATGTTCCCGGCTGAGTTTCTGATGCACCTGAAGAATCTGCTCCTCGAGCGGACCGACATCGGGGTTTTCAATAAACCGCTGGGTAAAACCCTTTTCAATCGCAATCGGGCTTAAGTAATACGGGTCATCCTTCAGGTGAAAAACCTGGTGCATCAGCACGCCGTCTTCATCAATATTTTTGTCGTGATAGCGGACATAATGCTGGCCGACCGGTTTGCAGTAGCCCGGATTGAGCCCCTGCTCCTGCAGCAGCTGCATCAGGCCCAGACAAACCGAGGTCTTGCCGCTGTCGCGAAGGGTAGCGCCTATGTAAATCGGTTTCATACCTTATGGTCCTGTGGAGTTTCTGGATAAAATCATACCGCCGCACTCAAAGAAAAACCATAAAAAATGCGGCTTTCAGGCCGGATTATCCGGACCTGTCCGGTCATTTTCCAGACTTCGGATTCGTCGGTCCAGAGGGATTAACCCCCAGAGGATAATCAGGGCGATCCCCGTCACTCCCACGGCGGCCTCATACAGGCCAAACCCGCAGGCAATGCCGATGCCGGTAACCAGCCAAATCGTGGCCGCTGTGGTGATGCCGTGTATTTCGTGGGTGCCGCGAATGAGCGCTCCGGCTCCGATAAAGCCCACGCCGGTGATGACGCCCTGCAGGATGCGGGAAGCGATCTCGAGGGAGTCGTCGCTGATTGACAGGCCCAGATGGGTAAACAGAGCGGTTGCCAGACAAATCAGGATATTGGTCCTCAGGCCCGCCGGTTTGCGGCGGATTTCCCGCTCCAGACCAATCAGACCCCCGAGCAGAACAGAACTGACAAACGGCATCCAAAACGGCCAATTCCAGAAATCCAGCTCCATCTTCGGAGTCCTTTCCAAAAATTATTGTTTATAAAGTCTTTCATATAAAATATTTATAAAATGACAAGAAAAATTTTTAATTTTTCTCTTGCAGAGGTGTCGAAAAAGGATTATGCTATATCTCATTATTCCGACCGTATAGATGAGGTATTATATTGATGAATCCGTTTGAGTACTTTCAGATTTCGCAAAAATGCCGATATGCTCTACGGGCCCTGCTGCAGTTGGCCCTTCTGGATAAGCGGCAGCCGGCGGCTGTCAGCAAGTTGGCGCAGGCCCAGCAAATCCCCTCTCGTTTTCTTGAGGTCATTCTCAATGAGTTGCGTCAGGGCGGTTTTGTTCTGTCTATTCGCGGCAAACACGGCGGATACATCTTGGCTAAAAGTCCCCGTGAAATCTCGATAGGGCAAATCATTCGATTTCTCGAATCTTCCAACAAGCAAATGGCCCCCGCTCATCCTGAGATAGAGGGCCCTTCCAGTGAAAAACAACTAATTGAACAGATTAACTGTTCTATTTCTCAGGTTCTGGACTCAACAAGTCTTGAAGATTTGGCTCATGAAGAGCAAAAACGAATGTGCTCCTATGTGGCCAACTACATAATTTAAATTTTTTTTGCATAATCCTCTATAAAATAATAGGAAAACAAGTATTCTTGGATATTTGCATGGAAACACATTACCGCAGTGTATTGAAAGCCGTCAGCTACCGCCTGACCGGAACGGTCGTCACCATATTCACCGCGTGGGTGGTCACGGGGTATCCCGATTCGGCCCTGAAAATCGGTCTGCTGGACATTCTCATTAAGGTTCTTGTCTTCTACTGTCACGAACGATTGTGGAACCGCGTTCCTATCGGAAAACTGAAAGCCCCGGAATATGAAATTTGAAGGCGAAAGAAATCATGGATTCCCTTCTCGAAGAAATCCGTCGAAAAACGCAGCACCAGCCCCCGCAGGAGATTCTGCGGACAGCCCTGGAATTTTTTGGCAGCCGTATTGCTTTGGCGACCAGTTTTGGTGCGGAGGATCAGGTCCTGACGGATATGTTGTGCCGTCTTCAGCAGACTCCGGCGGTCTTTACCCTGGATACCGGACGCCTGCCTCAGGAGACTTATGAGGTCTGGGAGGAAACGGAAAAACGGTACGGCATTCGGATTGAAGGGCTGTTTCCGGATTTTCGCCAAGTTGAAGCGATGACGGCCGAACATGGAATCAATCTGTTCTATCAAAGCGTTGAGTTGCGCAGGCTGTGCTGCCGAATCCGCAAGATTGAACCGCTGAAGCGGAAACTGTCTTGCCTGGATGCCTGGATTTGCGGCCTTCGTCGAGAACAGTCGCAGACCCGAAGCTCTGTAGAGAGTGTGCAGCGGGACGAACAGTTCGGTCTGATGAAAATCAGCCCGCTGGCCGAATGGAGCGGTGAACAGGTCTGGGAGCATATTCGCACGCATCGGGTTCCCTACAACAAACTCCACGACCGGGGATACCCGAGCATCGGCTGTGCCTGCTGTACCCGAGCGGTATCAGCGGGGCAGGATCCGCGTTCCGGACGCTGGTGGTGGGAAAACCCTGAGCAGAAAGAATGCGGACTGCACTGGAATCAAGTCTGCCTGAATCGGAGATAAACCATGGATCATCTGGATGAACTTGAATCGCAAAGCATCTATATTTTTCGAGAGGCCTACCGGTCCTTCAAGGACCTGGTGATGCTCTGGTCCATCGGCAAGGACAGCACGGTTCTGCTGTGGCTGGCGCGCAAGGCCTTTTTCGGCCATGTTCCGTTTCCGCTGATGCACATTGATACCTCTTTTAAAATCCCGGAAATGATCGAGTACCGCGACCGGTTTGCCCGTCAGTGGAAGCTGAAGCTGATTGTCGGGATGAATCGAGAAGCCCTGGAGAGCCGGCAAACCTTTCCCGACGGAGCCGTCAGCCGTCTGCAGTGCTGTGCAGCGCTGAAAACCGAGGCCCTGAAAAACGCCCTCAGCGGCCGATGGCCCCGACGGGTGCTGGACCCGGACAGCGGGGAATTTTATACGGTCGAAAACGGTGCCCCGTTTACCGGTGTGATCGTCGGGGCCCGCGCTGATGAAGAAGGCAGCCGCAGCAAAGAACGGTATTTCTCCCCGCGGGGGCAGGAAAGTGACTGGGAGATCAGCGACCAGCCGCCCGAACTGTGGAATCAATTTAAAACGGATTTCGCTCCCGGAACGCATGTTCGGATTCATCCGCTGCTGGACTGGACCGAGCTGAACATCTGGGAGTACATCCAGCGGGAACATATCCCGGTTGTTTCGCTGTATTTTGATCGGGGTGACGGGAAGCGCTACCGCTCTCTCGGGTGCTGGCCGTGCACGGCCCCTGTTGAATCGACGGCGAAAACCGTGGCGGAGATTATCGAGGAGCTTCGAAGCGGAAAATTCGCCAACATTGCTGAACGGTCCGGACGACAGCAGGACAAGGAAGACGGCAGCGGATTAGAGACCCTCCGCCGGAGCGGATATATGTAAGTCAGAAAGAGGAGAACCCATGACGACGGCATTATCCTCCGCCGGACATTTTTTATCCGGACGGAACCGACAGCAGATGAATATTGTTGTAATCGGGCATGTCGATCACGGAAAAAGCACGCTGATTGGACGGCTTCTGGCCGATACCGGTTCGCTGCCCAAGGGAAAACTGGAAGCTGTTCAGGCCTATTGCGCCCGCAACGCCAAACCCTTTGAGTATGCTTTTCTGCTGGATGCGCTGAAAGAGGAGCAGACTCAGGGCATCACCATCGACACGGCCCGATGCTTTTTCAAATCGTCCCGACGGGAATACATTATCATTGATGCCCCCGGTCATGTCGAATTTCTCAAGAATATGATTTCCGGTGCGGCCCGGGCGGAAGCGGCGCTGCTGCTGATTGACGCCAGAGAGGGAATCCGGGAAAACTCCCGCCGCCACGGTTATCTGCTGAGCCTGCTGGGAATTCGCCAGATTGCTGTGGCCGTCAACAAAATGGATTTAACAGACTATCGCCGAGATGTCTTTGAGGCAATACAAAAAGACTATACGGCGTTTCTGCAGCAGGTTCACCTTCAGCCGCGTTTTTTCATTCCGGTCAGCGCCCGCTTCGGGGACAATCTGTGCACGCGTTCGGCGCGGATGTGCTGGTATGACGGCCCGACGGTTTTGGAGGCGATGGGCCGTTTTGAAAAAGAGCCCCCCGGCCTCGAGAAGCCCTTTCGGTTTCCGGTGCAGGACGTTTACAAGTTTACCGAGGAAGGTGATGACCGCCGGATTGCGGCCGGGCGTGTGGAAACCGGAACTGTCCGAGTGGGCGATGAGGTTATTTTTTTGCCGTCTGGCAAACGGTCCCGGATTGCTTCCATCGAAGGATTTAATCGGCCGCCGCAGACGGAAGCCTATGCAGGCCAATCCACCGGATTTACACTCACCGAACAGATTTACATTCCGCCCAATCAGATTCTCTGCCGGGCCGACCAGCCGGCCGCCCGGACCGGAACCTGTCTGAAGGTCAATCTGTTCTGGATGGGCCGGCAGCCCATGGTCAGGGGCAAACGATACAAACTCAAGCTGGCGGCCGCACGGGAAACCGTCTGGCTGCGGGAGATTTACACCGTACTGGATGCAGCCGACCTGAGCACAGACAGCAGCCGAACTCAGATTGAACGGCATGATACGGCCGAATATCTGCTGGAAACCTTTCGGCCGGTCGCCTTTGATGTGGTTTCGGACATTGCCCAGACCGGACGCTTTGTGATTATCGACAACTATGAAATCGCCGGCGGCGGCATCATTCTGGATGCTCTCTCCGCCGAACGAGATCTAATTTCCGAACATGTCCGGAAACGGCAGAAGTACTGGCAGCGGAGCCGAATTCAATCTCAGAATCGGTCTGACCGTTATAAGCAGAATGCCGCGCTGGTTCTGCTGTGCGGACCGGCGGGCATCGGAAAATCCGAAATTGCCAAGACCCTCGAAGAACGGCTCTTTGACGCCGGCAGAATGGTCTATTATCTGGGACTGGACAACTCTCTGCTCGGTGTCGATTCCGATTTGCAGACGACGGATGAGCGGGATGAATACATCCGCCGGCTCGGCGAAATCGCTCACTTGTTCACAGATGCCGGTCTGATTCTGATTACCACCATTAGTCATCTGGATGACTATGAACTTCAGGCGATACGCACGCTTAATCAGCCGTACCCTTGCCTGGTTGTGGCGATCGGTCCCCACCAGCTGGCCCAGGCCCAGCCTGACCTGCACATCGAAAAGCCGGCTGATGTTCCGGAGGTGATAGAGAAAATCAAATGTCTGCTGACTCGTGAACACTATCTGCTCGAGTATCATTTGTAGAGAGTGTGTCGGAAAAGGAATGCGTCGATGGGACAGCCGTATTCACAGGAGAACAACCGTTTGCCGCAGGAACCCCAGCGTCTTTGGGGCACCTACCCGCAAAAGCAGGAGGGGCTCTGGATGCAGCGACTCCCGATTTTAGGCGGCCGAATCACCTGGCAGCAGTGGCGGGCGGTTGCCGAACTGGCGGAGCGGTTTACGCCGGATACGCCGCTGCATCTGACAATCCGGCAGGATATTGAGCTGCACAATGTCCGCCAGACCGATGTGCCTGCCCTGTATGAGGAACTGGACCGGGCGGGTCTGTGCCCCTATGGGGCCTGCGGCGACTCGATTCGAAATATTACCGTTTCGCCGGGCTGCGACCTGCATCCGGACGATTTTGACCTGCTGCCGGCGGCCCGGCTGCTTCATCAGGGGCTGAATGAACAGACGGCCGGTCGGATGCTGCCGCGAAAGTTCAAAATCAGTTTGTGCGGGCTGTGCGACAATCGAGGGGCGCCCTACCTCAGCGATTTGGGATTTCTTGTTCAGCCGGACGGGACCTTTCGGGTCATCGGAGCCGGCTCCCTGGGGCCGATACCCCGGACCGGCATGGACCTATATGAACAGGTGCCTGCGGAAGCGGTTCTGCCGCTGGCGGCGGCGGCTCTGGAGATGTTTATCGAATTGGGCGAGCGGAACAACCGTTCCCGGGCACGGCTGCGGCACGTTCGGGAGCGGTTGGGAGATGAGCCGTTTCGAAAGGAACTGGACCGGCGATTCCAGACGCTTTTCCGTCGGCAGAGCTGGCCGTCCATGCCGCTGCCGCGCGGACGCAGCGGATACCGGCGGCTTTATACCCTCCAGCCGCCCAGAGGCGATTTGCCGGCCCGGGCGGCGCTGGAACTGGCTCGAGCCGCTCAATCGGCGGGAGCCGTTCTGCGGATTACTCTCTCTCACAGCCAGGAATTATATGGGGACGTCCCATTTCCGCTCCCCGCTTCCCTGAAACCATTTGCGGACCTGCCGTGCGTGGTTGCCTGCCCCGGAGCGGACAGCTGCCCGAGAGCCTTGGCGGATGCCAAAAAAATCGGAATACAAATCCAGCAGACAGCGGTCCTTCGTTCCGCCAGACGGCAGGTCGCCGTCTCCGGCTGTCCGAACGGCTGTGCCCAAAGCGCCGCGGCCGACATCGGGCTGATTGGACGGCGAAAGACCCTGAACGGCTGGCAGCAGGAGTGCTTCGATGTGTATCTGAACGGCGGACAGGGGCAATCTTCACTGCTGGGGCAGAAGACGGAAACTGTTCCGTCGGACCAGATTGAATCCTGGCTCCGAAACTATCTGGAACAGACGCAGACCAGCGAACGGGTTATTCGCTTATCAGGCCCGGCAGCAACTCCGGATGCTCGACCTGCTCGAGGGTCTGGCGGATGAATTCCCGCCAGTGGGGCAAGCGGTGTGTGCGGCGCTGGAGGATGATATTGCGAAGTGTCCGATAGCTCATACACCACAGCCGGGTCTGAAGGAATCCCTCTGGGAGGCGTTTTTTGACGCCCACAATATCCTGCTGTGCGGCGGCCTGATGGATCGCCCGCAGCGTCTCCAGCGAACAGCTGTCCGGCTCAAAATTGGCCTCCAAAAAGGCGGCAACGGAGTCCGCATCGTCCAGATTGACTGCCAGCAGCTCCCCGCTGAGCGTGTGCATCGTGCTTTCGGACTGCTTGGTGGAAAGCCGGAACGTGTCGGCCTCCTGCCACCAGTAGCGGGGCGCGCGGACATCCAGCCAGACGATAATGCTCTCGAGGAACTTGTTGTGGCCGCCGTCTTTGTCGGCCAGCCGGCGGGCGACGGCCTCCATCTTCTCCGGGCACTGCTTTTTGTTGTGCGACAGCCCCAGCAAAGCCGCCTCATAGCCCGCTTCATTGACCTTGCGAACCCGCATATAAACAGCACTGCCCGCTGCGTGTTCCGTTTTTTCTTTCTCTATGGCCGCATCCATTCAAGCTTTTCCTGAAGAGTTTCTCACTCTATACAAGTTCTCTGAAAAAAAAGCAAGGAGAACCGCCCTGAGCTGCTCTAAAAAGAATCTTTTTGCAAACCACAGGTGGTTCATCGGGGTTCCGTCAGGCAACAGCTCAATATGCCGGGCAGAAAGGATTTTCCAAACGAAGGAGTCTTCTTTTCATCTCAACTCCTCCTTCGGCGGAAAAACCGCCCAGTTTGCCGTCTGAACAAACGACTCGATGACAAGGAATAATCAGCGGCAATGGATTCGCCGCGAGCACTCGGCCTACCGCTCGAGATGCTTTCGCAAAACCCGATTGAGCAGCGAGGGAGCTGTAAGTAATTGTTTTTCCATACGCTATACTCTTTAAGACCCAAAGAACCCTTTTTTGAAAATCAGTCAACCCCCCCAGACAAACCGGCACCCAGACGAAATCAATATATTTACCCTCGAAATACTCCTGTATAGCCTTTTGGATATCTTTCCTATAATTGGGTTCGTGTTTCGCATCCACTCCGCTCAGCAAAGATGCGAAAGCGCTTCGCCGGTTCCTTAAAGGCAGGGAGGTACGAAAGAGAGTATTTTCGTCCCCCAAAACCCCAAACCAACCCCAGCGCGTTTTGAATAACGAATAATATAGAGCCATATTAACCGCTTTTAGGCAATCTTTCCTTGTCCCGACAGGAAAAGCCGTTGACGGACGACCTGAAATATGATAAATATTTTCGTTTCCTGTTAAAGGGAGATTTTCTGTCTTTATCCGATAAAAGCGGTGATTGGGGCGATGACGTTAGAGGAATTAAGAAAGCAGATTGATGCAATCGACGAAAAACTCGTCGAGTTAATCAATCAGCGCGCACAAATCGCCGTCGAAATCGGCAAGCTCAAAAAGGGCCGAAATGACCCGGTTTACGTACCGCATCGGGAAAAAGAGGTACTGGACAAAATCGCGGCACTGAACAAAGGCCCCCTTCCCAACAAAGCCCTGTTTGCGGTCTGGCGGGAAATCATGAGCGGCTCATTCTGTCTGGAACAGCCGCTTCGAATCGGCTTTCTGGGGCCCAAGGGCAGCTTCAGCCACAACGCCGCCATCTTAAAGTTCGGCCAGAGCGTCGATTATGAAGCCCTGGCCGACATTCGCGCTATCTTCGAAGAGGTCAGCAAGGGGCACTGTCAGTTCGGAATCGTACCGATTGAAAATTCCGCCGGCGGCGGGGTTCGGGAATCGCTCGATGCCTTCATTGAAACAGACGTGATGGTCTGTGCAGAAGTGCATATGGCAATTCACCATAATTTAATGGCGAACTGCCCGATGGCCCAGATTACCAAAATCTATTCCCAGCCGGAGGTTTTTGCTCAGTGCCGCAACTGGCTGGCCGCTACTTTCAAGGATGCCCAGACGATTCCCGTGGCCTCTTCCTCCAGAGCCGCCCAGCTGGCTGCCGAAGAACCCGGAGCCGCTGCCATTGCCTCGGCCATCGCCGCGGAAATATACGGGCTGAAAATCCTCTGCGAGGATATTGAGGACATCGCCAGCAATGTCACGCGGTTTTTGATTATCGGCAAGCAGGATGCCCAGCCGACGGGCGATGACAAGACCATCATTCTGTTCAGCACGGCCCACCGAACCGGAGCACTCGTGGATGTGCTGAACGTTTTCAAGGAATACAATATTAATATGACCAATATCGGCTCGCGGCCCAACAAAAAACGCGAGTGGGAATATTACTTTTTCGTGGACTTCCTCGGACACCGGCAGGATGAAAATGTCCGCAAGGCGCTCGAGGAGGCCAAAAAGCATTGCCTGCAGCTGTCGGTACTGGGCAGTTTTCCGCGCAACACCGTTGTTCTGTAGCCCAGTTGAAAGAAATGAGAACGGAAAACAAAAACAGGAGACCCCTATGAGAACCTTGTTCCTGGCCGGGAACTGGAAGATGAACACAAACAGTGCTACGTCCGTGAATCTGGCGGCTGGCCTGGTTCGTGAACTGGCGCCGATTCAGAATGTCCGCATTGCTGTCTGCCCTCCGTTTATCTATCTGCAGTCGGTGGCGGCGGCCCTGAGCGCTTCCCAGATCGAACTGGGGGCTCAGGATGTCTATTACGAAGGCAATGGGGCTTTCACCGGTGAAATCAGCTGCGAGATGCTCAAGGACTGCGGCTGCACATACGTCATCATCGGCCATTCCGAACGCCGGCACATTCTCGGAGAAAGCGACCGGCTGATTAACCTGAAAATCAAGGCCGCGGTCACCGCGGGTCTGAAACCGATTTTCTGCGTGGGTGAACTGCTCGAAGAACGAGACAACGGCAAAACGTTCGATGTGGTCGAACAGCAGATTCGAAAAGGTTTGGAAGGACTCTCCGCCGAACAGGTCAAAACGATCACGATTGCCTATGAACCGGTCTGGGCCATCGGCACCGGCCGCAATGCTACACCCCAGCAGGCTCAGGAGGTCCACGAACGCATCCGCCGTCAATTGAAGGAAACCTACGGGGCGGAACTGGCGGAAAAAATGACCATTCAGTACGGCGGGTCCGCCAAACCGGCCAACACCGCTGAACTGCTTGCCCAGCCGGATGTGGACGGCCTGCTGGTCGGGGGGGCCAGCCTGAAAGTGGAAGATTTTGCGGCGATGGTAAAAACCGCCGCCGCTCTCAAAAAATAACTTTTACAAAAGGAACTCAACGTATGGTCATGACGCTTGCAATGATGTCGTTTCTGATGAACGTCCTGATGGTGCTGTTTATTCTGACCGCTATCCTGCTGATTCTGATTATTCTGATTCAGAAAGGCAAAGGCGGAGGACTGGGTGCGATGTTCGGCGGGATGGGGGCTTCCAGTCTGCTCGGTTCGAAGACCGGTGATGTTCTGACGTGGATTACTATCGGCCTGGTTTCGCTGTTTCTGGTGCTGGGCGTACTGCTCGACAAAACACTCAAGAGCCAAGTCCGCGAGCAGCCTTCGGTACCGCCGGCTTCTTCCGCACCGAGCAGCGGCCCGGAAACACCGGCTGCAGAAGCGCCGGCCACTTCCGAACAGCCGGCCGCACCAGCCGCACCGACGGCCGAGACACCGGCTCCGGCGGCACCGGCTGCACCCCAAGCGGCCCAGCCGTCTTCGCAAACTCCTCCTGCCCAAAATCCGTAATTGGATTGCAAGGAAGATACGGCCATGGTCAGCAGTATGACAGGGTTCGGACAGGCGGCGGCGGAAGTGGACGGCGTGCTCTATACCGTCGAAATCCGCTCTCTGAATAACCGCTATCTCAAAACACAGTTGAGACTGCCGGATATCGCCGCTTTTCTCGAAGACGACCTGGACAAACTGCATCGAGAGCATTTTCATCGGGGCAGCATCAACTATTCACTGCGGATGAAAAACGTCAGCGGCCAGGCCCTGATTGACATCGATGAACAGGCCCTGCGGACCTATATGGAGCGGCTGACGGCCCTTCTCGGCCGCGACAGCGGCCCCTTTCGGGTCGATTTGGCTTCTCTGCTGACGCTGCCCGGGATTGTTCAGCCGAGCACACCGGATTTGGAAACGCTCGAGAAAATCCGTCAGACGGTGCTGGAGTTGACCCGGCAGGCCTTTGAACGGCTCAAAGAAACGCGGCTGGAGGAAGGCAAGCTGCTGGCGGAGGACCTGCGGGCCAACTGTGCGGTCATCCGGGAAAAACTGGCCCTGATTCGGCAGCGCAAGGACGCCGTGGTGGAAGAATACCACCAGCGGCTTCGCAAACGGGCGGCGGACCTTCTGGCTCAGGCCCAGCTGGAGATGGACCAGGCCCTGCTGGCCCGCGAGGTGGCCATCTTTGCGGAGCGGTCGGATATCTCGGAGGAATTGATACGCCTCGAAACGCATCTGAACCATTTTGAGGCATGCCTGGAGGGGGATGAGCCGGCCGGACGCCGGCTGGATTTTATCGCACAGGAACTGCTGCGTGAGGCCAACACCATCGCCAGCAAGGCCTCGGACGCCCTGATTGCTCAGTGGGTAATCGACATCAAATGCGCCGTGGACCGCATCAAGGAACAGGTGCAGAACATTGAATAGACCGGAACGTGCCGTCATGACGAACGCTTCCAATAAAAAAGGCAAGCTGGTGATTTTGTCCGGGCCGTCCGGCGTCGGAAAGACCTCCATCAGCCGGGAAATCATCCGGCGGCTGGGGGCCTACTTCAGCGTGTCGCTGACTACGCGGACTATCGGGGCCGGCGAAAAAGACGGTGTGGATTATCATTTTGTCTCGAAAGAAGAGTTTGAGCGGGCCCTGGCCAACAATGAACTTCTCGAGCATGCGTGCGTATTCGGGAATTATTACGGCACGCCGCGCCGGCCCGTGGAGGAGGCGCTGGCGGCCGGGCGCATCGCCCTGCTCGAAATCGACGTGGACGGTGCCCGGCAGGTTGTCCGGCATTTTCCGGATGCGATTACAATTTTCATCCTGCCGCCGCGGCTGGAGGACCTGGCCAAGCGGCTGAACGCCCGCAACCGGGGCGAGGATGAACAGGCCCGGCTCAAACGGCTCCAGCGGGCTCAGGAGGAAATTGCGGCGGCGGCCAGGGAGTACAAATACCGTGTTGTCAACGATGACCTGAACAAGGCCATCGAAGAGGTGATACAAATCATCCAAAATGAAACGAAAAAAGCAGGAGAATAAACGATGATTGAAGAACTCAAAGACACAGCCATTATCAAAAAGGTCGGCGGACGGTTTAAATTGTCGGCGATTATCCAGAAGCGTCTGCTGGAAATGATGGAAGGCGGGCGGCCTTTGATTGAAAACACCGAAGGAATGACGCCGATGGAAATCGTCATTGAAGAGATTAAACAGGACAAAATCGCTCCGGACTACGGCACCCCGGCGGAAAAGCCCAAGAAGGAGCCCTTTTAGGAATTCCTTCAATGGCAGTGGACCTGAGCATTCTGGCGAATAAGAAAATCGTTCTCGGCGTGGCGGGCGGAATTGCGGCCTACAAGGCGGCGGATTTGGCCAGCAAACTGACCTCCGCCGGCGCGGCGGTCCGAACGATTCTCACGGAGGCCGCCCAGAAACTGATTGGGGCCAAGACGTTCGAGGCCCTCACCGGCCAGCCGGTTTATATCGACCTGTGGTCGGCACCGGAGGAGTTTCAGATCGGACATGTCCAGACGGCCGACTGGGCGGATGCGCTGGTTGTAGCACCCGCCACGGCCGACATTCTGGCCAAGACGGCCGCGGGGATTTGCGACGACCTGCTGAGCACAACCCTTTGCGTCTGCTGGGAAAAGCCGATTCTGATGGCGCCGGCAATGAACACCCGGATGTGGACGAATCCGGCTACCCGGCAGAACATCCAGACCCTCACAGCCCGAAATATCCGCTTTGTCGGGCCCGCCGCCGGCCGGCTTGCCTGCGGCACCGAAGGCATCGGGCGGATGGCCGAACCGGCGGAAATCCTCGAAGCCCTCATTCAACTCTTTCGAAAATAGGTCTCTTTCATCCCCGAAAAAAAAAGAGTACCTCCGCTTTCTTTCCAGTGATATACTCAATGAAAAGAGTTGTTTCTACTCTGGCGATATAGCAGACAGACAATTATCATTACTGCGGAGGCACAAAAATGAAAGCCCTTGCTGGGACAATCAAACCGCTCCTGCTTTTTGCTGTTCTTTTTGGAACGCTCGGTCTGCTTTCCTTTGCGGCTGTATCAGAAAAGAGCCGGGAATATGAGATTTCCGTGCCGCCTTATAAAAGCGATATGGTGCGGATGATCGAGGCGTATGAGCGGCTGAGCGACCAGTATCTGGTCCTAGTTCAGCAGCACCTGCTGAAGATGGATGCGGACAATCAGGCCGTTTTGAAAAAGCTGGAGGCCCTCGAGAAAAAACTGGATGAGCTGAACCGGAAAATAGACCGACTGCTTCCATTCGAGTCCCCCGCCGCCGAAAGAACCTCTCCATAAAAAAGTCGGAACCTGCCGTCGGCTGCTTTCGTATCTATTGCCGTCTTCAGGAGATACAAAATGCTGAATCGGACACATACGAAGGCCTTTTGGGGGCTTTGGTCTGCTTTGACAGCCGCCGTCCTGTTGGGCAGCCCTGCGGCGGCGGATTTCTTCCAGATTTATCAATATGAACTGGAGCGTTCGTCCGTGCGGTTTTACACGGACATTCGGGACGGCCGGCCGGGGATTGTCGCGGAATTTGCCGGCACAAACGATTTGCACTACTACGCCTCCGCCAAAACAGCCCCGGCACCGGGAGTGGAACTGAAAATCGAGATTTCCGCTGAGGGAGTCCGCTTCGGCAAACCCGTCTTTCCGACCCCCAGTCTGTTTCGGGAGGAGGCCCTCAATCAGGATGTTGAGGTCTTTGCGGGCAATTTTCAAATTTTTGTGCCGGCTGAGTCGGGGTTTCAAACAGCCTCGGGCCCTGTGGAGATTACGCTCAGCGGTCTGGCCTGCACGAGCAAACTCTGTCTGACGCCGTTCCGCAAAACCTTCCGAGGCGTGCTCCGCCCCGCCGCCGACTCGTCCGGTCTGCCGAAACTGGAGCAAATCACGGAGACGGTTTCCGGCAGCGTGGTTATCCCCACCCAGCCCCAGGCAGAGTCTTCGCTGGCCGGGATGCTGGAGGACTGGACGGAAGATACCGCCGGACAGCCGACTCGCCGGTCGGCTTTCTTTTATTTTCTGCTGGCGATTCCAGCCGGGCTGTCCATCAACCTGATGCCCTGTGTGCTTCCGATTCTCCCGCTGATTATTCTGCGGCTGATTGCCAACGCCAAAGAATCTCCGGCCCGCCGCTTTGCCCTCGGGCTGGCCTTCTGCGGCGGAATCATCCTTTTCTTTGCCGTGTTTGCGGTGCTGGCGGTGCTGATTCAGATGACGACCGGCGCTGTGATTGATCTGAACTCGCTGTATCGGCAGCCGAATGCCGTGATTGTTCTGTTTCTGATGCTGGTGTTTTTTGCGCTGGCGTTTCTGGATGTGATTTCGTTTACGCTGCCGCCTTCGCTGGCCGGCACGCAGCAGGCCGCCGGCGGAATCCTCGGTTCCGTCGGAATGGGCTTCTTTGCCGGACTTTTGAGCACTCCTTGCAGCGGGGCCCTGCTGGGAGCGGTGCTGGTGTGGGCGCAGTCTCAGCCGCCCGCGGTCGGCAGCAGTGCGATTGTTCTGATGGGGGCGGGGATGGCCCTGCCGTATCTGGTGCTGGTGAGCATGCCCAGGCTGCTCGACCGGCTGCCCAAACCGGGGCCCTGGATGGACCTGATGAAAAAGACCGGCGGGTTTCTGCTGCTGATTCTGGCGGTGAAATTCACCCTGACCGCCCTGAACAAAGATCGATTAATCAACGTGCTCCTATACGGAGTCATTTTTGCTTTCTGTGTGTGGATATGGGGACAGTGGGTTTCGGTTCAGACCCCCGCCGGACGGCGATGGACTGTTCGGGCGGCGGCGCTCCTGCTGGCGGTTATATGCGGTTTTTGGCTCCTGCCCGCCGAACCGCCCGCCGCTGTGAACTGGCAGCCCTATGAGGCAGCCCAAATCGAACAGGCTCTTCAGAAAGGGCAAGTTGTTTTGATTAAGTTTACCGCCGACTGGTGCACGAACTGCAAGATTGTGGAGCGCAGGGTCTATCAGCGGCCGGACATCGCCAAACTGCTGGCCGAGCGGAACATCCTGACCGTCAAGGCCGACACCACGCAGGCGGACTTTCCGGCCTCCGGCGACCTCAAAAGCGTCTTCGGCGAGGCCGGCAACCTGCCGGTCACTATTCTGCTCAATCCCGAAAACCGAACACTCCTGAAACTCCGCGGAATTTTTGAACCTGAACAGCTGCAGGAGGCCGTTCGCCGGATTCCTTAACCGGTCCAGTCTTGAAAAACCTTCTTCGTTCAGATATGATTCCCTTCCGGACTGTTCAAAGGGAAACCCAATGAGTTTGATTGCGGGCTGTTTCTGTTTGAAAGAACAGCCGAAAGGAGAGGTTTGTTTCGAAAAAATAAAGGCCTATTCGCTGCTCCTGAAGGACAGCGGAAGGCCGTATGAACTGATTTATGAAAAAACACCGCAGGCGGTTCTGCTGGCCAAATATCGACAGACGCAGCCGCCGCAGCTGTTCTTTGGACAAACACAGGACCTGCTCATTCTGACACTGGGCTATCATGACCTGTCTTATCCGCCGGCCTGGGCAGAAGGATTGACGCTCGAACAGGCAGCCGAACGGGTTCAGAACAGCCAAGGACAGTTCGTTACTATTCTGGCAGACCGGCGGCAGGCACAAATCAAAATCGTTAACAATCGTTACGCAACCAGGGCCTTCTATTATCTGTTTGACGGCCGGACACTCTGGTTTGCCTCCAACATCACCTTTCTGATGCATCTGTGCGGACAAAAAGCCCGTCCGGACCCCATCGGGATTCTGCAGATTGCCTGCTATGGGCACACGCTCAGCCCCCGCACGCACACACAAGGCGTGCGCCGGCTGTTCCCGGCAACCTGCCTTTCTGCATCCCCCGAAGGCATCCAGGAAAAAACCTATTGGCACCTCGGTTATGAGGTTTCCGAAGGATTAGAACCGGATTCCTACGCCGATGAGGTATTTGAGGCCTTTGAAAAATCCGTCGCCCGAACGATGGCCCGCTCCCTGTCCGGATTCATCAGTCTCAGCGGCGGGATGGACAGCCGAATGGTTGCCGGTGCAGCCGTGCGGTACGGCAAATGGCCCGCCTTCACTTTTTCCAACAATACAGACACCCTCGAGACGCCCGATGTTAAGGTGGCCCGCCAGGTCTGTCAGCGGCTCGAACTGGAGCATCACGTCGTCCAGATGACGGCGGAAGAGGCCTTCGAGGAGGCGGATGAAATTGTGCGGCTGTGCGGCGGCCTTCTGCCGTTTCACCATCCCCTCAAGGGCTGGCAAAAAGTGAAATGGATGTGCCGAACCACGGGCTACAACATCGGCGGCGGATGCGGGGACCCTATAGCAGGCGACTATGTCAATTCCATCTATCAGATTGAGCCTGTCTGGACGGACGGGCTGCTGCGGCTGTATGCCCAGCGACGGCGGCTTTTTGCCAAAAACGAGCTGAAGGAAATCTTTCGCAGTGAAGTCCTCGAAGAAGCCTTCGGGCCGATGGAAGAGGAGATGGTCGAATCGCTTCGCGGCCGGCGCGGGCCGACGGCAGCCCATAAAATCGCCGCCTGGTCGCAGGTCTATTTTAATGCGGGCTTTACTTTCTGCGGACCGGCTTCCACGCACCCCGACGTCAGCGGCGACAGCCCGCATCTGGGTTATGAATATGTGGAAAAAATGCTGCGCCTTCCGGCGGACTGGCTCTATAAGAAAAATTTCTATCACTATATGATTACCCGCTGCCTGCCGACGCTGCGAGATATTATCTACGCCAATACAGGACAGCTTTTAAGCGGAAGAATGGAAACCTACCGTCTGCCCTGGAGGAAAAAAGCCGCCCGAGCAGTCTGGCAGCGGCTCCCGTTTGCGCTAACCGCCAAACTCTGGCATCACCCCGTTTCCCTGCGGCCCAGCACGGTCGGCGTTTTTGAAAAAGACGCCCGCCTTCATAAAAAAATGAATGAAATTCTGGAAGCGAATGCGGCCGTTCGGGAGGTGTTTGAGCCGGACGGGTGCCGCCGGTTTATCGCGGAATACGCCGCCGGACAAGACCGATTCGGGCGTTCCAGCATCGGCGATGAACTGTTCGGCACACTCGTATCGCTCTTCTGCTGGTTCCATCATACTTCTTCATAACAGAAAGGATTTCGCGTGGCTCCCGGCAAAAAAACACCCGTCATCGACAAAGAACAGGCGCGTCAGCGGGTCCTGAAGATTTTCCCGATCCTCCGGAAGACCTATCCGGATGCGACGGTTTCGCTGAACTACAAAAACCCGCTGGAGCTTCTGATTGCGACGATTCTGGCGGCCCAGTGCACGGACGCTCGGGTCAATATCGTCACGGCCGAACTGTTCAAAAAGTACCGCACGCCGGAGGATTATCTGAAGGTGCCGCTGGAGGAGCTGGCCGAGGACATCCGCTCAACCGGTTTTTACAACAACAAGGCCAAAAGTATTCAGGCGGCCTGTCGGAGTATTCTCGAACAATTCGGCGGCAAGGTGCCTGACACGATGGAGGAGCTGCTGCAGCTGAACGGCGTCGGACGCAAAACCGCCAACGTGATTCTGGGCAACTGCTTCGGCAAGCCGGCGATTATCTGCGATACCCATATGCTGCGGCTGGCCAAACGGCTGGGGCTGTCCAATCAGACCGACCCGGTCAAGCTCGAGTTTGAACTGATGGAGATTGTGCCGAAGGAAAAATACGGCGGCTGGACGCAGTTCAGCCACTGCATTGTCTTTCACGGACGGGCCTGCTGCACGGCGCGGAAGCCCAACTGCGGCAGCTGCCCGATTGCCCGGTACTGCCCTTCGGCCGGAAAAGCGGTCTGAACCGGTCTTATTTCAAAAGCCGCTTTAAGGTCGGGTCCATTGCCTCGGCCCAAATTTGATAGCCCTTTTCCTCCGGATGCAGCAGGTCGGGCATGACCTGGCGCGTCAGGACGCCCTGCTTATTAAGAAAGGCCTTGTTGATGTCCAGATAGAAGACGTTTCGTCCGTCGGCCAGTTTGGAAATCATCTGATTGACCTGGTCGTTCTTGGCCCAGAGAGGATTGTAGGAGGCGTCCTGTGTTTTGTCCCGGCGCTGTTCGTCGGAGCCGCGCGGGAAAATCGCCAGAATCAAAACCTTCGTGCGGGGGAGTTTCTCCCGCAGCATACAGACAATCGCCCGAATTCCGTCGGCAATCTGTTCCGCGGAATACTGCTCTCGGGCGGCATTGTTGGTTCCAATCATCAGCACAGCCAGCTTGGGCTGAATGCCGTCAATCTCCCCGTTCTGCAGGCGCCACAGCACATGCTCTGTGCGATCGCCCCCGTAGCCCAGATTGAGCGCATCATAGGAACTGTAATACTGCTCCCAGACGGCTTTGCCCTTGTTTTCCCAGCCGTGCGTGATGGAGTCGCCGATAAAAACGACCTGCGGATTCATTCGGGGAATCTGCTCCAGAATCGCCTGATGGCGCCGGGTCCACCACTCATCCGCACGCGGCACCGGCGCAACGGCCGGATGTATCCCGAGGGCAATCTGGGAACAGTTCAGTTTCTGCGGCCGGGCACAACCGAACAAAACACTGACAGCCGCCGCCCAAAGAATCCACCCACATCGTCTCATAAGCATTTCCTCCAAAAAATCGCTGAAACAAACTGATTGTGCCTTTTAGTCTAACAAGCCGAAACTTCTTTACAAAAAATTTTTCCGGAAAAATTGCTGTAAGTCCCATAAAAAAACCCCTTGGGTCGGCCTGTGCCTATTCCGCATTTTGGGTTGAGAAAAAATGCACAACAGGCCGAGTCAGCTGTGCTATAATTTCCCCCAGATTGTTCAACGTTCACAAATTGGGGAAACGTTTTTGGGGAGGGACTGATGCAGTACAAGTATCACACAAAGACCGGCAGTCTTTACATCCGGACAGTGGACACCTACGGCGACACGTGGGACAAAATCGACAAGGACGGGAATCTGACACCTTTGGCGGGGGCGATGCATATCACCCGCCGGCGGCTTCAGGAAATCATTACGGACTATCCTCTTATCATCCTCAACCGCACGGCCCTGATCGGCAAAAACATTGCCAAAGATTTCTTTGAAGATGTCAAACGCGAGGGAATTGTTCACATTCCCAAAAATGAGGAATCCTTAATCTTCTTCCTGATTGAACGGGAAGACGGCAAATACAGCGTCGGCTACAGCAGCCGTGTGGAACGGGTCGAAGTCCTCGAACAGCAGGAAAAGACCGAGGGCAGCAAAATCCGTTTCTGACCCTTTTGGCCCCGATGTGTATAGATTGTAATTGCAGCAAATCTTTAAATTCTGCAAAAAAATAAGTCCATTAAATAGAAAGAAGTTACAACGTTTTTTGCTCAATAGGAATTATTTCCAAAAAAGCAAAAAACGGGAAACGACCTGCTTACAGACACAGGTGAAGGATTTCGCCGACCTGCCGGGCTCGGATGTTCTGGTGCTCGCCCATCACGGTGCCTCGCTGCTCAAACCGCTCTACGACCTTTTGAATGCCCGCCTCCGTGATGCCGTAGTCGCTTAAGCGGGTCGGCATTTCAATCGAATGGAAGAACTGTACGGTCTTTTCAATAGCCGTTTTGGCCTGCGAGGTTTCATCCCCGCCGAGAATATGCCAGACCCGGCGGGCCATCTGGGCCAGTTTGCCCTTTTTGTTCTCGAACTGGTGTTTCCAGACACCCGGCAGAACAATCGCCAGCGACTCAGCATGGTCCACACCAAAGAAAGCCGTCAGCTCATGTCCGATTTCGTGGGTGCTCCAGTCCTCAATTACGCCGCGGCTGAGCGTGCCGTTGAGAGCGCACGTGGCCGCCCACATAAAGGTCGCGCGGCTGTCATAATCCTGCTTGCTGAGCACATCCTCCGCCGCGTCCAAAAGCGTGCGGACGACAGCCTCGGCCTGTCGGTCCTGCAAAGGCGTGTTCACGCTGTAGGTTGCATACTGCTCCATCACGTGCACAAAAGCATCGACCAGACCGTTGCGGAGCTGCTTTTTCGGCAGGGAATACGTGGTTTCCGGGTCCAGAATCGAAAACTGCGGGAAGACGTGGGGGCTGCCGAAGGCCAGTTTTTCCTGCGTGCTTTTTCGGGAAATCACGGAAAAGCAGTTCATCTCGGAGCCGGTTGCAGGCAGCGTGAGCACATCCGCCAAAGGAAGAGCGGCTTTGACAACGGAGCCGCCGCTGGTGAGGATGTCCCAGGGGTCTTTTCCCGGATAGCAGGCCGCGGCGGCAATAAACTTTGTCGCATCCAAAACCGAACCGCCGCCGACCGCCAGAAGAAACTCGACCTTTTCAGCCTTGATTCTTTCCACGGCCTTCATACAGGTTTCATAAAGCGGATTGGGTTCAATGCCGCTAAACTCTGTCCACTGTATCCCCTTTAGCCCATGAACAACCTGGTCATAGACCCCATTCCTTTTAATAGAACCACCCCCGTACAGCACCATTACCTTTTTGCCTTCAGGGAGATACTTTTGAACCTGAGGAATGGTGCCTTTTCCGAAAACGATACGAACCGGATTGTAAAACTCGAAATTATTCATAGGCCTGTCCTTTCCTAACGGTTCTCTTATATTATCCAGACCCAAAACGAAATGGCAAGAGAAAGAATCTGATGTCGCAGAATTTGATAAATCTGGACAGAGTAAAGCCGCTAATGGCCGATTTTTGCTGCGGAAGGGCTTTTCCGCTTGCAAAAGCCCAATCTTTTCCTTACAATCCTTCGTTTTCGCGGGAAGTCCCTGCGCAGAGTAAAGACTGTAAAAGCGGAGTCGGAAGACTTGTTTGACGCGTTAACCAGCAAATTTAATTCGATTTTTCATTCGCTCACCGGGCGAGGGCGCATCACGGAGGCCAACGTCTCTGATGCGATGCGGGAAGTGCGCAAAGCCCTGCTGGAGGCGGATGTTAACTATCACGTCGTCAAGCAGTTCTGCAAAGACGTCCAGCAGGCCGCCCTCGGCGCGGAGGTGATTAAGAGTCTTCGGCCCGGCCAGGTGATGATCAAAATCGTCCACGATGAGCTGGTCAAACTGATGGGGCCGGTGGACACCCGCATCTATTTTGTTTCGCCCGGACCGACGATTATCCTGCTGGCGGGCCTTCAGGGCTCCGGCAAGACCACCACGGCCGCCAAATTGGCCCAGTACCTCATTTCCAAAGGCAAAAAGCCCTGTTTGGTGGCCGACGACCTTCAGCGGCCCGCCGCCATTGACCAGCTGGAAACGCTGGCTCAGCAGGTCGGCGTGCCTATTTACACCGAACGCAATACCCAGGATGCCGTTAAAGTGGCCCGCAAAGGCATTGAGTTTGCCCGCCAGAACGGCTGCGATGTCGTTATCCTCGATACGGCCGGACGGCTCCATATCGATGAAGAGATGATGGCCCAAATTGAGCAGGTCGCCAAGGCCGTCAATCCGCACCAGATTTATCTGGTCTGCGATGCGATGACCGGACAGGATGCCGTCAATTCGGCCAAGGCCTTCAATGAGCGGCTGGAGCTGGACGGCGTGATTCTGACCAAGCTGGACGGCGACGCCCGCGGCGGGGCTGCTCTGAGCGTCAAGGCCGTCACCGGCAAGCCCATCAAGTTCATCGGTGTCGGCGAAAAACTCGACAAACTCGAAGAGTTCCACCCGGACCGAATGGCCGGACGCATTCTGGGCATGGGCGACATTGTGACCCTCGTCGAAAAGGCGCAGGAGCAGTTCGATGCGGAAGAAGCCCAGAAAATGCAGGCCAAGATGGCCAAAGGCACGTTCGGGTTTGATGATTTTCTCAAGCAGATGCAGGCCCTCAAAAAGATGGGCGGCATCACCTCGATGCTCAAACTGATACCGGGGATGTCGCAGCTGGGCGAGCTGGATATGGACGAGCGCGAAATCAACCGGATGGAAGGGATTGTCCATTCGATGACGCCCGAAGAGCGGCGCGACCCGGATATTATCGACGCCTCCCGCCGGCGGCGGATTGCCCACGGCTGCGGACGCGATGTGCAGGAAGTGGCTTCGCTGATCAAGACGTTCAAGCGAAGCCGAGACCTGATGAAATCGCTGTCCGGCGGAGCAATGGGCGGCTTTAAGAGTCTGCTGACCGGAAAACTGGACGTATTCAGCGCGCTGAACAGCGGGCGGAAGATCAAACAGCGTTCGGCCAGGAAGCGTCCGGAGCGTCGGAAGAAACATCGGCGCTGATATGACTGTCGAGGAGTATCTGAAGAAGCTGGAACGATTTATGGACGACCCGTACGCCCGGCAGGTGCGAACGTGCTTTGCGGGGCTGGACGGGCGGAGTGAACTGGCGGTCCTGCAGGCGCCCAGCCGAAGCGAATACGAACAGCTGGCGCGGGCGGTAGCCCGGATGACGCCGCAGGAAAAAGAAAACGCCGAGCAGCTCAGTCAGGCCCGAACGGAACAGCTGGCGCAGGAGGCCGGGGCGGACCCGGCCCTGCTGGCGATTTTTCTGAACGGCTACGCCCTCGAAAAAAGAAAGGCAGCGGGCCGCTGAGTTTTGGCACCGGATTGAACCGGAAACCTGTTTTGCCTTCGGCATCGGGCCGACGGCGAAAATTGATCATACAAGGAAAGAAAGGAACGACGTATGGCAGTCAAAATCAGAATGACCCGAATGGGTCGCCGGCATCGGCCCTTCTACCGGATTAACGCCGTGGAAGTCCGCACGCCGCGCGACGGCCGAATCCTCGAAAAGCTCGGCCACTACGACCCGATTGAGAAGGACCCCGCCAAGCAGGTGGTGCTCAATCTCGAGCGGGTGAAGTTCTGGATTGGACAGGGAGCCGGCACATCGGACACAGTCGCCGAGATTCTCAAGAAACAGGGCATCACCTGTCCGCAGTATGAAGAAAAGCTCAAACGGCGCCAGCGGGCCCTGGAAATCGCCCGCAAAAAAGGCCTGCCGTTTACGAAGGCCGAAAAAATCGCCGCCGGCCTGCTGTCTGAAAAGAAAGAAGGCGGCGAATAGTCCTGATTTCGTATGCGAATCGATGTCCTGACCCTGTTTCCGGAGATGTTTGACTCACCGCTGAGTCATTCAATTCTCAAGCGGGCGCAGCAGCAGGGCATTGCGGACATTGCTCTTTGGAATATTCGAGATTTCACCACGGACAAGTACCGAAAGGTGGACGACAAGCCCTACGGCGGCGGACCCGGGATGGTGATGATGTGCCAGCCGGTGTTTGACGCCTTCCGGCATGTCCGGCAGCAGCATCCGCAGCCCGGACGAGTCATCCTGCTGACGCCGCAGGGAACCCTGTTCACGCAGGACAAGGCCGTCGAGCTGGCCCGCGAGAACCGGCTGATTCTGATTGCCGGGCGCTACGAGGGCTTCGATGAGCGGATTCGCATCGGGCTGGGGGCGGAACAGCTGTCCATCGGCGATTATGTCCTGACGGGCGGGGAGCTGCCCGCGATGGTGATCATTGATGCCGTTGTCCGCCTGCTGGAGGGAGCGCTGGGCGATGAAGGGTCCGCCGAGGATGAAACGTTCCGCGACGGACTGCTGGAGTATCCCCAGTACACCCGGCCGGAGGATTTCAACGGGATGAAGGTACCCGAGATTCTCCTCAGCGGCGACCACGGACGAATTGCCCAGTGGCGAAATCAGCAGCGCATCGAGCGAACCAGACAGTTTCGGCCGGACCTCTGGCAGAAGTACGAGGCCCGAATGAAAAACAGTCAAAACCCTTGATGAAAAAAAACAGGAGATATTTCCGTGAAAAAAGATTTGATAGAAATTGCAGAAAGCAAAAGCCGAAAGAAAGAGATTCCGTATTTTGAAATCGGCGATACCGTGGACGTGCACTGCCGCATTGAAGAAGGCGGCAAGTCCCGCATTCAGGTGTTTACCGGCATCGTCATTTCCCGCAAGGGCCGCGGAATGAACGAGATGTTCACCGTCCGCCGCATTGTTAACGACGAAGGCGTGGAACGGACCTTCCCGCTTCACTCTCCGAACGTTGTGGACATCAAGCCGGTCCGCAGCGGCAAGGTGCGCCGGGCCAAGCTGTACTACCTGCGTCAGCGCAGCGGCAAGGGCGTGCGTTTATCCCAGCGGCACAGTGAACATACCGCAACCGCCTGATTAGACAGGAACCAATCGATGCTGCTGTTCGGCGGACGAAAGCGTCTCCTGGCGGACCCGCACAAACTGGGCCGATGGGGACAGCGTCAGGCCGAACGGTTCCTGCGGCGAAACGGCTGGCGGACGGTGGCGCGGAACTTTGCCTTCGGCGGCGGTGAAATCGACCTGATTGCCGCCGACCGTAACGGCATGGTGGCCTTCGTGGAGGTCAAAACCCGACGCAGCGAGGAGTATGCCCCGGCCGTTTCCGCTGTGACCTTTGCCAAACAGCAGAAACTGATTCGGACCGCAAAGTGCTTTCTGAGACAATACGACCTCTCGGATTGCCCTTTGCGGTTCGATGTTGTTACGGTGATTCTCCCCCCTGCCGGCCCGGTGCAGATTCGACACTATCCGGGGGCCTTTCGGCCGCGCTCCCGCTGACTTTATTCGAGGTGAACGACCCCCTGTTTGCGGTCGGCAGCCAGGGAAGCGGCTTTGATGTAATCATAAACCTCGCGGGGCCGCCGAAGCTTTTCAAACTCAAACATAGGATCCGTCTCATCTCGTGTCATCAGGGTAATCTTGCCGATGCCCAGCAGACAATCCAGCAAAGACCGACGAAGTTTAATGTCAAGGATGCGAAACATATCGATATTGTCCACTTTGCGGCTGAAAATCCCGCGGTTCCATTCGATGCGGTCCGGGCTTATCTGATAAACGATGCTTTTGAGGTAAAGGACTCGATACGCCGCCCGCATAACAGCCACCAGCAAAATCACGGCACCAGCCCAATCCGCCGCTCGAAAAACCGTCTGGATTGACTGTTGGCTCCGAGCAGGTTCCGTCAGATATTTTTCAAACGGCCAAACCATCAAACAAATCCCAAGGGCTGCAAAGAGCACCGCTGCCAGAAGGGTTCCTGCCATTCCCCATAGGGAAGGACTGACCGAAAGCGTTTCCGCAAGCGGAGCAGATTTCAGGGCTGTTTCTGCCGCCGGCTTTGGAGCAGCTCGATTGGAAGAGGATACTATTCCTGCATGATGAGATGTCGGAAGGGCATTCTCATCTTCCGTCAAAAACTCGCGGCACCAGCGGCACTTGACGGCATCCGCCAGTATCTCCTCTCCGCAAAAAGGACAGGGCTTAGTTTTCCGTTCCCGTTCCACACAAACCTCACTTTCAGCTGTTTTCCTCTAACCATCGGCAGAGCCGAGACGTTATCTTGAAAACATAATGGAAACCAGTATAATCCGGAATTGACGAATCCAAAATCTTTTTCGCGGAGATTCACAACTCATGGCTCTACCGGTCGCAGCCATCATCGGACGCCCCAACGTCGGCAAAAGCAGTCTGCTCAATTCGCTGGCAGGCCGCCGAATCAGCATTGTGGACCCGACGGCGGGGGTTACGCGCGACCGCATCAGCACCATCCTGTGCCACAAAGACCGCTACTTTGAACTGGTAGATACCGGCGGATACGGCATTGTGGATTCGGATGCTCTGGAAGAGCACATCGAAAACCAGATTTTTCAGGCCATCAGCAGCGCCAATCTGGTGATTTTTCTGGTGGATATTCGTCAGGGGCTGACCCCGCTGGACGAGGAAATCGCCGTACTGCTGCGCAAACACAATCTGCCGGTCATTCTGGCGGCAAACAAAGCCGACACTCCCTCTCTTTTTTCCGCCGCCGCCGATTTTGCCCCGCTCGGATTCGGCCTGCCGATTTGTGTATCGGCGGAACAGAAAATCAACCGGACGGAACTGCTGGACCGCATCGTAGAGGCCCTTGCCCATCTGCCTGCGGAAACCCCGAAAGAAGCCGTGATGAAACTGGCCATTGTCGGACGACGCAATGTCGGCAAAAGCACCTTCCTGAATGCCGTCGTGGGGCAGCCGCGGGTGATTACCAGCGAAATCCCTGGGACAACCCGCGATGCTGTGGATGTCCGCTTCGAAAAGGACGGCAAGTGCTTTATCATCATCGATACGGCCGGCGTCCGCAAGAAGAGCCGGATGCAGAACGATATCGAGTTTTACGGCTACACGCGCGTCATCAAGAGCATTCGGCGGGCGGATGTGGTTCTGCTCGTGATGGATGCTACGGAGCCGGTCTCGGAAGTGGATAAAAAACTGGCCCACCTGATTCAGGAGGAATACAAGCCCTGCATCCTCGTAATCAACAAATGGGATCTGGCCAAAGACCGGGCCGGGTCGCAGGATTATGCCGACTATCTGGAAAAAGCGATGGCCGGTCTTCGCCGGGCTCCGATTGCCTTTACGACGGCTCTGGAGGGCAAAAATGTGCAAAGCGTGCTGGATTTGGCGATGGAGCTGTTCAAGCAGGCGTCACTGGAGGTGCCCACGGCCAAGCTGAACAAGGCCGTTCGGCTGATTGAGGAGGAAAAGGCGGGCGGACACAGCCGCGGGATTATTCCGAAGATTTATTATGCGACACAGGTGGCGACCCGGCCGGTCACGCTGCTGCTGTTTGTCAACCGCATCAGCCTGTTTGACCCGGCCTATCAGCGCTACCTGGTCCACCGCTTCGGCGAACTGCTCGGCATCGAAGAGGTGCCCATCCGGCTCCTTCTGCGCCCGAAAGAAACAAGGAAAGCGGATCGGTCTTGAACAACAATTATGGTTCAGTCCGCAAAACAGAATTATTTCTCCTCTCGTTCTCGTAATTTTGTTGCTGTATGTCTACTAATAATTCTTGCCTGGTCGGCCTTCAGCAACATCCTGCAGAACGACTTTATCGACTTCGACGACACCGAGTACATTGTGGACAATCCGTATGTTCGAATGGGACTGACCTTTGAGTCGATACGCTGGGCTTTTACAACGGTTTTTCTGGGCAATTGGCATCCTCTGACCCTTTTGAGTCATATGGCGGATGTAGAGCTGTTCGGGCTGCATCCGGCCGGTCATCATCTGACCAGTCTCCTGCTGCATCTGCTGACAGCCGCCGCCCTGTTCGAATGGCTCCGTCGGGTCACCGGCTCACTCTGGTGCGCCTTTGCAGCCGCTCTCTTCTTTTCCATTCACCCCCTTCGTGCGGAGTCAGTTGCCTGGGCGGCAGAACGAAAAGACGTTCTGTGCGGTTTTTTCGGAATTCTTACGCTCGCCGCCTATTGTGCTTTTACAAAAAAGAAAACTTTTTTTTCATACGGCATGACCTTCCTTCTTCTTTTGCTCGGCCTGTTGGCCAAAGGGATGCTCGTCACATGGCCGCTGGTCTTTCTGCTTCTGGACATCTGGCCTTTGGAAAGAGCGAAAACCATTAAGGATTTGAAACCTCTGCTGCAGGAAAAGGTTCCGTTTTTTCTTCTCTGCATCGGATTCTGCTTTATCCTCTATTTTGCTCAAAAACAGGGCGGAGCACAGACGGACTGGAACGTTTATCCGTTTCGGTACCGGCTCGAAAACGCTGCCGTGTCGTATTTCCGCTACCTTTCAAAAATCTTCTATCCAACAAATCTCTCTGTTCTATATCCCTTACGGCCGGATTTCAGTCTGATTCGGCTGGGATTATCTCTGGGGGCATTGCTGGGCATCAGCGTCTTTTTCGGGCTTCAGTATCGCCGGCGGCCTTGGCTTTTCGTCGGATGGTTTTGGTACCTGATTATTCTGCTTCCTGTCATTGGCCTTGTCCAAATCGGCCGACAGGCCATGGCGGACCGCTACACGTATCTGCCCTCCGTCGGAGTCGGAATCGCCCTTTTCTGGACAGTCCGGGAGTGGACACGAGCACGTCCTGCTCGAATTGCCTTTGTCAGCGTCTTCTGTGCCGCAGGATTTGCGGCCCTTCTATTGGGCACATGGCTTCAGACCTACCGCTGGAAAGACACCATCACCCTTTTTGAACACTCGATTCGCGTCACCGGAGACAATCCGACTCTGGAGGTCAATCTGGCTTATCGACTGGCCCAAACTGGACAATTGGATCGAGCAATTGAAATGTCGGAATCCGTTCTGGAACGGTATCCGAACCTGTTTCAGTGTGTCGTGAATCTCGGATCTTTCCATCTGAAGAAAAACAACTATGAAAAAGCCCTGTTTTATCTGCAGAAAGCGATGGCAATTCGCCCGAAGAGCCGCTCGGAGATTCTCGGATATATAGGAGAAGTCTATTTGCGGAGCAGACAGGTCGAGGCGGCGGAGAAAACCCTCCTGGAAGCTCTTCAGGACAGCCCGCGAAACGCCCGTCTGCTGAACGCCCTGGGAGAGGCCCGCTGCCTTCAGGGACGAACGGCGGAGGCGGTGAATTTCTGGCGTCAGTCTCTGGAGCAAAATCCGTATTTTTCGCCTGCAGGAGAAAATCTGGCTTGGGTACTGGCGGTCTGTGAAGAAGACGCCGTGCGCTGTCCGCAGGAGGCGCTGTCGCTCAGCCGGCATCTGGTCCGACTGTTTGGGCCCACGGCCCGCCGCCTGGATATTCTGGCCGCTGCTTACGCTGCCGTCGGGGATTTTCCGCAGGCAGTGGCCGCGGCGCAAGAAGCATGGAGTCTGGCTCATCAGGAACAGGACACAAAACGGCTTTCCGAAATTGATATCCGTCTTCAGCTGTACCAGCAGGGCAAATCCTTTCTTGAAAAAGTCTGCAGACAAGAAGTAGAATAGCAACTAAAAAGACAGGGGAAACAAACCCTTTCAGGAGTGAAAACCATGGATGCTCTTCTGCTGATGCTTATTTGCGGAGCCGGATATGTGATTGCCTACCATACCTACGGGCGTTTTCTGGCCCGAAAAATTTTTCGGCTCAATCCGGATGCCCCTGTGCCCAGCCGGGAGTTTCAGGATGGAGTGGACTATGTGCCCTCCCGCAAAGAAGTCATTTTCGGACACCACTTTACTTCCATCGCGGGAACCGGACCGATTGTCGGGCCCGCCATCGGCATCATCTGGGGATGGCTGCCGGCCCTCCTCTGGGTAACCCTCGGCTGCATCCTCATGGGCGCCGTTCACGACTTTGGAACGCTGGTGATTTCTCTGCGAAACGAAGGCAAAAGCATCTCGGAAATCGCCGCCCGCTACATCAATCCTCGTGTACGTCTGATTTTCTTTTTGATCGTTTTTCTGGCCCTGCTGATTATCATCGCCATTTTCGGCGTGGTCATCGCCACCGTATTTAAACTGTACCCGGAATGCATTCTCGCCATTTGGCTGCAGATTCCGATTGCCGTGCTTCTCGGCTGGGCCATTTATAAAAAGAATGCTCCCCTGACCTTTTCAACCTTCTTGGCCGTGACGGCAATGTACGCCACGGTTGCCCTCGGGGCCTGGCTGGAGGGCTTCTGGAAAAGCCGCTTCGGCCACGGCGTTTTTGCCTTTCTGGATTCCTGGCCGATCCCCTCCACCGGAACCTGGACCATTATACTTCTGATTTACTGCTGGTTTGCCTCCACCCTGCCGGTCACAACCCTGCTTCAGCCGCGCGATTACATCAATGCCTGGCAGCTGTTTTTGATTATGATGCTGCTGGGCCTTTCCGTACCGGCGGCGGCTTTTCGATACGACAATTTTCATCTTTCAGCCCCGGTTTATCTGCCTCGTTTTGCGGATGTGCCGCCGCTGCTGCCGATGATGTTTGTAACAATTGCCTGCGGCGCCATCAGCGGCTTTCACTCGCTGGTTGCCAGCGGAACAAGTCCCAAACAAATTTCCCGCGAGACTGACGCCCAGTTTATCGGCTATGGTTCAATGCTCGTGGAGGGAATGCTGGCGGTTCTGGTCATCATCTGTATCGCCGCCGGCCTCGGAATCGGCACCGGCGGGTTGACCGGGCGGGCTGCATGGGACCAATTCTACACCGGCTGGATGGAAGGACGCGGATTAGGAAACAATCTTCAGCCCGTTGTTATCGGGGCCTCAAACATGCTGGCGGCTCTCGGAATCCCTGCTGTGCTCGGGGCGGCCATCATGGGGGTTTTTGCATCCTCGTTCGCCGGCACGACGATGGATACCGCTGTTCGCATCCAGCGGTACGTCATCAGCGAACTGGCAACAGATTTTAAACTCCCTCGTCTGGCCAACCGCTGGACTGCCACAACGCTGGCGGTTGTAACGGCGGCCGCCGTGGCCTTTATCAATACTTCCGGCAGGACTATCTCCTTCGGTGCTGATGCCAAGGGGGCCCTGCGGCTGTGGCCGCTGTTCGGAACCGTCAACCAGCTGATGGCCGCTCTGGCACTTCTGGTTGTTACGATGTATCTGAAGCGCAAAGGCGGGCTGAAATACCTCGTTGCCGCCGGCCCCTGCCTGATCATGCTGGCCCTGACCGGCTGGGCAATGATTCTCAATGAAATCAGTTATTTTCGCCAGCAGAATTGGCTCTTGTGCGGCTTGGGCGGAGCAGTTTTTCTCCTGGCCTGCTGGATGACAATCGAAACTCTTATATTGTTCCTGAAGGGCTCTACGGCGCCGGCGCAGGAGCAGGAGAAGAGCTGACGGGAATCAGACGAATCCGAACCATTGCCGGCGGCTCCGGGGCTTGAATCATCCCTCTCCGAACCAAGTCCTGCGGAAAATTGTAAATCACTGGACGCGGCGGCGTCTGCTCCATTTGCTGATCGCCGCTGAGCACCTGGATCAAGAGATGATACGGCTGCTGCTGATACTGAGTCTTTGCCTCCGGCGTCGAACGGAAATGAATCGTTGTTAAGTCATCCAGCACCTCGACTTTATAGGCTCCGAGGAGCTCTGCCGGCATGATAAAACCAATGCGGCCGGGATTCGTCTGGAAGACCTGAGCTTCCAGCGGCAGCGTCGAAGGCATGCGAATCAGAACCGTCTGAGAGGCATACTGTTTCTTGTCATTCGGGCCCAGCGTGATGAACGGCCTTTCGCGAACAGGACGCAGCCGGGCATTCTCGATTTGATTGGCGGATAAAACCACACGAGCGGCGGTATCCGTTCCCTCCCGAATGTACATTGACACACGCGAGGGCTCAACACTCTCCGGAGTCAGCAGCTGCCCGGCTTCATCCCGGACTTCGACCGGCACTTCCCGGAGCACCAGGCGCTGGACCTGCACCTCGACGGCAGAGGGCTCACAAGCCGTGACCGCCAGAGCCAGGGCCTTCACTCGAACCCCTTTGCGAATCAGCTCATCCAGCGGAATCTGATAAGTGCCGGCCTTATGGTGTCCGTATTCCTGCGGGTCATAGTAAAAATCGAGCCGCTCCCGATACGGGTCGGCATCCGTTGCCCGGTGCCGCCGTTCCAGTTCCGCAATTTTTGCCGGCGAGCCGCGAAATGTAATCTTCACCGCCGCGCGGCTCTGGCCTCCGGCAAATGTCACAAAATAATCCGGGTCTGCGGTCGGAGACAGTTCGACCGTCCCCAGAAGCGTGGTTTCCTTTTCGAGGGACATAAAGGCCCATATCCAGATCGTCGCCGACAGGAAAGCAACCACAAGCAGTTTTTTTATCTGCGCCGCCACCGCCGAAAACCCTTTATTGTTCGGTCAATTTGCACCTGTTTCCTGAGGGGATTCAGACCCCCGCTCCTCCATTGCTTCTTTGAGATATCTGCGCAGCTGAGATTCGGTCACATTCCGCTCCAATTTCCCATCGAGGGCAACCGAAATAATCCCGCTTTCTTCACTGACCACGATAACCAGTGCATCAGAACCGCTGGCCAGCCCCAGCGCTGCACGGTGCCGCGAACCAAGAGAGCCGGTAGCACTCTCTCCCTCCGACAGGGGCAGCTGAACACGTGCTGCCAGCAAACGATCCCCGCGAATAATCAAAGCCATATCATGCAGCGGAGTTCCCGGATAGAAAATGGTCTTGATTAATTCCGAAGAGATTCGTGCATCCAGGCGTACGCCGGTTTCTATGAACTCGCCCAGGCCGACATGGCGTTCTATCACCAGGATCGCCCCCGTTCGGGTAGACGCCATCTGAGAAACAGCCGAAACAATCTCTTCGATGCCTCGGCTGATGTGCCGGCTGGAGCCGGTCGTAAAAAGAGAGGTTTGCCCGATTCGAATCAGGGCCCTTCGAATTTCCGGCTGAAAGGCGATCACCGCCACGATTAAAACAGCCAGCAAAAAGCCGTTATAAAGAAATGCTATCCGGTCCATCCCGAAGGTTTTGACTCCGAGATTCAGCACAAGCGAACCGGTAAACAGCACCAGCACCATCCCCCGAAAGAGACGTTCTCCGCGAGTACCCTCCAGAAAATTCAGAACCGCATAGACGACCAGCCCAATAATGATTAACTCGGCAGCTATGACCAGTCGTTCGTAGGGGGAAATTCTTAAGATGTGCTCTACAATCACCTGCAAGACTTGCCGTTTCTGTTAAGGGGCCGTCTCGTTTTCGCCGTCAGCAGCACCGAAAAACAGTTTTTAATTTTCTTAAAATGAGGAATCCTGTTGTCTTTCTCACCCAGGCCTGTCAGCGTGTATAAAGTGGCGTCAAACGGCTCGGACTGTCCAAAAGAAGTATGGAATCGATATCATCCTGGAACATCAGCCAATTTGAATGAATGGCCCGGTAGTGTCTCTGGTCCACCTCTTTAACAGTCACTCCCGGCGCGCCGGTACAGCCAGCCAGAAGCCCAATTCCAACCAAAATCAGTCCAAAAACCGCCGCCTTATAATACTGTTTGATTCGTCCCATTTCTAGCCCCAGTGCTGCTAACAGACATAACATTAAACATCTTTCCCACTTATACCGGATAGTAATTCTATGTCGAAATACTGTCAATGGAAAAACGGCCCTGCTTTCTTTTTAGACCTCTTTTCCTTATAGTACAGCACAGATATAGTTTGAATAATAAAAACTTTCAAGGTCGTTTATGTCTATTATATCGCTTCAGAATATTGAAAAATCATTTGGGTCAATATCTGTCTTTTGCGGGTTGAATGTCTCGTTTCACAAAGGGCAGCGTGTTGGTCTTGTCGGCCCGAACGGTTGCGGCAAAACAACACTCCTCAAATTAATCATCGGCAGCGAGACCCCTGATAAAGGGATTATTTATATCCAGAAAAATCTAAAAATTGCCTATCTGCCCCAAGAAACTCTTTTTCCCCCAGAAAGAAAAGATCAAACCGTTTTTGACATGGCCGCCGAAGGCCTTGAGGAAATTCGCTCTCTTACGTGCCAAATTGAAGAAGTTGTCTGCGGACTTGAGACAGACAAGCAAGACGTTTTAAGACTGGGGCTGTCAAAATATGAACACATTCACCGCCTCTTAGACCAAAAGAGGGGATGGAATCCAGACTCATCCATTAAGAGTGTGCTGTGCGGACTGGGGCTGAGCGAAGACACTCATTTTCGCCCCGTTTCAACCCTTAGCGGCGGGCAGCTCTCTCGGCTCATACTGGCCCGCACCCTTGTTCAGCCGTCAGATGTTCTTCTGCTCGATGAACCGACAAATCATCTTGATCTTCAGGGGATAGAATGGCTGGAGACGTTCCTGAAAAACTATAAGGGGACCATCCTTTTAATCAGCCACGACCGCTATTTTCTTAACCAGCTGTCAGACCATATCGTTGAAATAGAGGACGGAAAAGCCGTCTTTTATAAAGGAAACTATACCTCTTTTCTGGAACAAAAAAAAATAAGACGGCTTTCCGAAGAGCGCATTCTTCGCCGTCGGAAAGAGTTTATTGCCAAAACCCTTGATTTTATTGCCCGCAACAAAGATCAGGAAGGGATGCGCCGTACCGCACGGGGACGCAAGACCCGCCTGCGCCGCCTCCTCCATAATAACCCCGAATTTTTGAAATCTCTCCCAAAAGAAAAAAGAATCTTTTTTCGCTTTGGAACATACTCCGGGCAAGGCGAAAAAATGATCTCAGGAATTTCTTTATCAAAACGATACGGCACAAATATTCTATTCCAGGACTTAAATATAGAATTGGAGCGAGGGGATCGAATTGTCGTCATAGGTCCCAATGGTTCCGGCAAAACAACCCTTCTGAAAATTCTTCTCGGCCTCGACAATTCCGACACAGGCACTGTTCAGCGCCGGGAAAACCTCCGGATCGGCTACCTGGACCAGCACGCCCAGACTCTTTCCGTTGGAAAATCTGTTTTGGAAGAAGCCGCCTCTGTTCGGCCGGATCTCACCCAGGAAAACCTCCGCAGCAGGCTGGCAGCCTTCCTTTTTAGGGGGGAACAGGTTTTTCAGAAAACTGAAACCCTCAGCGGCGGTCAGAAAAGCCGTCTTATGCTGGCAAAGCTGGTTCTCGCGGAACCGGATGTTCTTCTCCTTGATGAACCAACCAACCACCTTGACATTGAAAGCTGTCAAGCCCTTGAGGAGGCCCTTGACCTCTACGAGGGAACGGTTCTGGCCGTCAGTCACGACCGTTACTTCATTGATTCCCTCTTTGAAAAAATGCTGATTCTCGGCAGAGACAAAAACGGCCGAACGATACAATCCGCCCACTCATGGTACCAGAAGCTCTCTGATGAAAAAGGAATTTTCACTCAGTGGACAGAGCTCATTGCCTCCCAGTGCGAAAAGACCGCTGCCGAAAAGAAAGAGACGAGCAAAAAGGAAATATCTGTAAAATCAGCGCCGACCGTTTTATCAACTCCGCCAGAGCTTCGCCCATTCAATGCCTGGACAATTGAAACAATTGAAGAAAAAATCCTTTCCCTCGAAGAAGAAATTGAATCCCTTACTCTTCAATACGGCAAAGAGGATACGTACCGCAATAAAGATTCTTTTAAGACACTTCAGGAGAATCTGGATAAGAAAAAATCTGAACTCGCCCTCCTTTATCGTGCTTACGATTGGCGAACATCCAAAAAAAACCGCTGAGACTTGTGAACAACTTGTTAGAATAAATGTGAGAACTGTGAGGCCATCAAAGAAGAGAGGTTCTCTATTTTATCATCCCTTCTTTCTCAACAGATTCCCTTACACATCAAACAGATTTTGTTACAGGTTATCCACAAGATCTTTTGAATAAATTACTTCAATAACTTGTTTGCAAAAAAGGGGTTAGAATACACTCTTGTCTAAACATGCAACTTTTTCACATCTCATATGACAACAAGAAAAATAAAAAGAATTCTCCTATTTACATAGGAAAGATTCTTCTGTTTTTTGGTTAAAACAAAGATTCCTCTGCGGTTCAAAATCCAGTTGCAAAACCCATCCTTTCGGGTACATTATGCGGAATGTGTCAAAAGATAAAAAAAGGGTTTTTTGCAGGGGAAAACGATGAAACTGAATCTGAATCGTCTGGCTTTTCAGGAAGCGTTATCGCTGGCAGGAACCGTTATTCCTCGAAGCACCCCTAAGCCGATTCTTCAGTGTGTCCGAATCCGTACCGATAAAGGCAGGGTCTTTTTGTCGGCGACCGACCTGGAAGTGGGAATTGTCTGCCAGATCGGGCAGGTGGAGATTACAGAAGAGGGAGAGGCCGTTGTCCCTGCTGAGAAAGTCAGTGCAATTGTGCGGGAAACTGCAGACGAGACAATTCTTCTTGAAGAGGCGGAGTCGACCCTTCATCTCACGGCCAGTGACAGCAAATATACTATCTACGGACATGACAGCCGCCAGTATCCTTCGGTGCCGGAGTTTCCGGGCAAGGCAGACCTGGAGGTGCCCTTGGCCCTTCTAAAGGAGTCGATTCAGCAGACTCTTTTTGCGGCGGCAAAGGAAAGCACTCGTTATGCTCTGAACGGCGTCTTATGGGAAATCGCCGGGAAGAAGCTTAATTTAGTGGCGACAGACGGACGGCGCCTGGCCCGCAGCGTTATTGCCCTGCAGAAAGCGGCAAAATCGCCCGATGGTAAAATTATTGTCCCGTCTAAAACGATGGCTCTCCTGGAGCGCTTGCCTTCCGACGCAGAATCCGTCGTGGCTGTTTCGTTCGGCGACAACAGGATTTCTGCTTCGTGCGCAAGCGTGACGCTCAGCTCAACACTGGTAGAAGGCAATTTCCCCAAATACGAAGACATCATTCCCAAAGACTATGAGAAGAAAGTCGTTCTCAATACAGCGTCCGCCCTCAGCGCCGTCAAAAGAGCGGCCTTGCTCTCGAGCGAGGACAGCAAAGGGATAAAGATTTCCCTTCAAAAAGGGAAAATGCTCTTCTCGAGCCGGGCTCCTGAAACAGGTGATGCCCAAATTGAAATGGCGGTCGAGTATGACGGACCCTCTATCGAAATCGGCTTTAATCCGCAGTTTCTTCTGGATGCTATCCGCGTCCTTTCCGCTGATACCTTCGAGCTTCATCTGGGAGAGCCGGATCGGCCAGGGTTGATAAAAAGCGGCAGCAATTTCCTCTATATCGTTATGCCGGTCAATTTATGAAACATCCCGCAGAACTCTATCAATATAAAAGACAGGGCCTTACGGCTTCACCTGATTTTCCAAGAGAAAACAGACCGGAGCCGCTGGCCAATCTTGTCGGGCGATTTTTGAAGCAGCGCTCCGCTGAGCTGGAACAAAACGGACAGCTGCTTGATGTGTGGGACAAAATTGTCCCGGAAAGTCTGCGTCCGTACTGCCGCCTGGATGGCCTCCGGAACGGAGTCCTTTCTATAGAAGCGGCTTCCGGCCCCTGTTTTTTTCAGCTGAAAACAATGTCGGATGAAATGGTCCGCCGTTTTCGTCAGCTTTGTCCCTCCGCAAAGATTCAAAAAATTCGCCTGCTTCCTCTTTCTCTGCCAGCAGAAGAAACCAGATTACTATGAGCACCAATACATACGATGCCAGCAGTATTAAAATTTTAGAGGGACTTGCGGCCGTCCGGAAGCGCCCGGATATGTACATCGGAAACCGCCAGGAAAGCGGACTCCATCACCTTGTCTATGAGGTTCTTGACAATGCAATTGATGAGGCCCTTGCCGGACGCTGTGACCAGATTATTGTGCATATCCACATGGACGGCAGCTGCTCCGTGGAAGACAACGGCGGCGGTATTCCTACGGAAATCCATCCGGAAGCGGGCGTCAGTGCACTCCAGGTGGTGCTGACCACCCTTCACGCCGGCGGGAAATTTGATAACAAGGCCTATCGGGTTTCGGGAGGCCTGCACGGGGTCGGCGTGAGCGTTGTCAATGCCCTCAGCGAATGGCTTCAGGCAGACGTCTGGCGCAACGGCAAGCACTATCAATTTGAGTGCGTTCGAGGGGTCCCGAAAGGACCGGTTCGTGAAGTAGGTCCGGCCAGCAAAAGAGGAACGCGGATTACCTTTATGCCGGATTCCGAGATTTTTCCCGATACGGAATTCAAACATGAAACGCTGCTGAAGCGGGTTCGTGAGCTGGCCTATCTGAATGCCGGTGTGCACATTACTTTTCAAGATGACCGTTTCAATAAAAAGGAGGTTTTCCATTACACGGACGGCATCCGCGCCTTTGTAAAGTATCTGGACGAAGGGAAGACGCCCATCTGCGACACAATCTATTTTTCCAAAACAGACCTTGAAACCGGAATGGAGTGTGAAATCGCCTTCCAGTACAACGACAGTTATGTCGAGAATGTTTTGGCCTTTGCCAACAACATACGGAATATCGACGGGGGCACTCATCTGTCCGGATTTCGAACGGCGCTGACAAGGACCATGAATGCCTATGCCCGCAGCGCCAATATGATTAAGAATATTACTCCGACCGGCGAAGATTTGCGGGAGGGTCTGACCGCTGTAATCAGCGTTAAGCTGCGAGACCCCCATTTTGAGGCCCAGACAAAGGTACGGCTCTCTAACCCGGAAGTGGACGGCTTTGTTCAGAGTGTTGTGAACGAGAAACTCTCGATTTACCTTGAGGAGAACCCGTCTGCAGCCAAAGCCATTCTCACTAAAGCCATTCAGGCCGCAGCCGCCCGGGAGGCCGCCCGCAAGGCCAGAGAGCTGACGCGGAGAAAGGGGGCCCTCAGCGGGGCGGACCTGCCCGGCAAGCTTTGGGACTGTTCCAGCCGGCAGACAGACAACACGGAAATTTTTATTGTGGAGGGCGATTCAGCAGGCGGCTCGGCCAAAGCCGGACGTGACCGCGAACACCAGGCAATCCTGCCGCTGAAGGGAAAGATTATCAATGTAGAAAAAGCCCGGCTGGAAAAAATGCTCGGTCACGAGGAGATCCGCACGATTATCAGCGCCCTCGGAACAGGTATCGGCGCCGATGAATTTGACATTACAAAATGCCGCTATGGAAAAATTATCCTGATGACCGATGCAGATGTGGACGGGGCCCATATCCGCACACTTTTGCTGACCTTCTTTTTCCGACAGATGCCGCAGCTCATTGAGGCCGGAAAGATTTACATTGCTCAGCCGCCTCTGTATGAAATCCAGCAAAAAGGAAAAAAGGAGAGCCAGTACCTCCTCAGCGAGGCCCAGATGAGAAAATTTGTGGAGAACCGCGGCCTGGAAGGAGCCCGCCTCGTCGTCCGTTATTCCGACAAGACGACTCAGGTGATTGAGAAGGCAAAGCTGGCCCTGCTGGTTAAGATACTCAATGATGCCGAACGAAGCATCGCGGTTCTGGAGCGAAGAGGCATCGTTTTCCGTGAGTTTGTAGAGAGTTATTTTGACGGAGCGCGCCTTCCTGTTTATCACATTCGCGCACAGGGACAGAGTGAATTCTTTTATACAAAAGAGGAATTTGAGAAGCGTCAGGAGGAACTGGCGGTTTCTGAGAGCCGGACGGAACAGGAAGAGTCGATCGGAACATTTCTTGCCGAGGAGCTTCACGAAGTTGTTCGCCTGAATGAAATTCACGAGCGTCTTCAAAAGGATTTCCAAATGGATATGACGGATTTCCTTCAGCGTCCGTCCCGTTCGGAGGAGCTGGAGGAAACCGGCGGCAAATTCGAAGTATCTGCCGGCGAGAAAACGTACCCCGTACCTTCCCTGGAACAGCTTCCTGCGGTTATTCGCAAGATTGGCTCTGAGGATATTGAAATTAAGCGCTTTAAAGGTCTCGGCGAAATGAATTCGGAACAGTTATGGGAAACCACAATGGACCCCAAGCGCCGGACCCTTCTGAAGGTGGATATGGACGATGCCGGTGAAGCGGACCGCCTGTTCAGTATTCTGATGGGGGATGATGTGGAAAAAAGAAGAAAGTTTATCCAGGAGCACGCCCTCGAGGTTCAAAATCTTGATATTTAAGAATGACAAGAGCGGAAAGAAGTTTTTGCTTGCAAAACCTGTTGGTCTTGTCGAGAATAATCTGCTGTGACATTTGACATAAAGGATTGCCGAAACTTGCGCAAGGGAGGCACCAAGATGAAAAAAATGACAGTAATATTGGCCGCGGCCGCTGTGGGGGTTTTGTCTGGCTGTCAAACTGGGAAAAAACCTTCCGACCGCGTCAATCCGGATGTGATTGATTCAGAGAAAATACAGCTTCAAAGTCGAATTGACCGAAAATTTGATGACCCGCAGGCCCACTATCAGCTTGGAAAGATTTATCAGAGGGAAGGACTTTTAGACAGGGCAGCTTGGGAGTTTACCTTAGCACTTCAGTTTGACCCGGTACACTATGCCGCTCAAGCCGCTAAGGTTCGAGTTTATAAGGATTTGCGGCAAGCCGACCGTATGACGGTTGCGGCAGAACTCTTCATTGATCAAGCCGGAGGGTCAGCGGAGTCACTTACTTTGCTTGGACGTGCCTTCCAAGCAGAGGGACTGGATGACTATGCCCTCACTTGCTATCAAAAAGCCCTCGATCGCTCCCCCAATTCAGCCCTTCTTCACAAGCAGATTGGGCTTTTCTATCTGAACAAGAAAGATTTGGTCAAGGCTGAAGAATATCTGCGAAAAAGCATCCAGATTGACCCCTATCAGCCCGATGTGGCTGAGCAGCTGGGCAAAATGGGTGTTGTTATACAAGTTCCGCAACCTTCTGCCAAGACGGCTCCTTCACAAGAAACCGCAAAGCCTGCCGCTGCACCCTAAGACACGGTCCGCTTCGTCTTTTCGAATTACAAGGGTTTTTTGAATCCTTTTGCAGTGCAGAAAACATAAGCGTGGTTCAGAAGAAAACCAATGTTTTGGTGTGCGCACATAGTTTTTTTACTATGTTTTTTCCCTTCAAACAAGTGGGTGAGAAATATCTGTTCAAAACATACTTATTATCAGACAAAAGTGAGCGACAAAGACCAAAATACAGAGAAGAAAGAGACCTCCGCAGGAAAAATCCTTCGTTCTGATTCTGAATGGAGAAAGCTCCTTACTCCGCAACAATACAATATATTGAGAGAAAAAGGAACAGAGCCGCCATATACAGGCGTTTATAATACTCATTTTGAGAAAGGGGTTTATACCTGTGCCGGGTGCGGACAAGTGTTATTTTCATCAGAGACAAAGTACCCCTCTCACTGCGGCTGGCCTGCCTTTTATGAGGTAGAGAAAAAAGGGGCCGTGATTCGCCGCATTGACAGAAGTTTTGGGATGGTTCGAACGGAGATCCTATGCAGTCGGTGCGGAGGCCATCTTGGACATGTTTTTCAGGACGGTCCCCCGCCCACAGGCCTGCGGTACTGTATTAATTCAGCCGCCCTTTCCTTTCAAGCTGCTCCCGAGGCACCTTAAAGCCGTCAAAGACAGTAAATTTTGCGCAGAAAGAACAAAATTCTTGTCTTAAAATCGGCAAGATGGTACGATTCTATACAGGAAAGCAGGTTTTTTCGGGGCGTGGCGCAGTTTGGCTAGCGCGCTTGACTGGGGGTCAAGAGGTCGCAGGTTCAAGTCCTGTCGCCCCGATTGGCAGCAGGCACAGCGCTTCTTTTGACAGGGCAGCGGAAGCTCCAAAGTGTTTCTTCAGACAATTAAATAGGCAGAGAACAGGGAAAAGAGGACTATTCATTCACAGAGCCGTTCTCGTAGATTTTGAATCGGTGACAGACAGAAATAGTGAAGGGCTCTTTTGGCAGGGAGAGACATATGCGAGTCGTGTTGGTGGATGATCATCAGATTGTCAGGGAGGGTATGTGTGTCCTTCTGCAGAGGCGTCCGGATATCGAGGTGGTCGGCCAGGCAGGGGACGGCAGGACGGCGGTAGAGCTGGTCAAGAAGCTGCAGCCTGATGTAGTCATTATGGACATTGGGATGCCGAATCTGAACGGGATTGATGCAACCCAGCAAATGCTCGCGGACAACCCGAACATTAAAATTCTTGCGCTGTCTACCCATTCGGATGCATCCATGGTTGCCAAGATGATTCGAGCCGGCGCCAGCGGCTATATGCTCAAGGAATCTGCTTTTTCGGAACTTCTAACCGGCCTCGATACGATCATGCAGGGCAAGACCTATCTGTGTGCCAAGATTGCCTCGGTAGTGTTTACGGATTATGTAAACATGCTCACCAATCCGAATTGGCAGTCCCGAGAAGTCCTGACTTCGCGGGAACGAGAGATTCTGCAGCTGGTTGCGGAGGGACACACAACAAAACAGATTGCCCAGATTCTGAATCTGAGCCCCAAAACCGTCGATTCACACCGAGAGCATATTATGCAGAAACTGAACATCCGTACCATTGCCGGGCTCACAAAATATGCTGTCCAGGAGGGTTTAACCCCTAACAATCCTTAACAGAACAGACGGAAAGCAAAAGCACCTGTCTTTTTATCGGACGCGCTGGGTTTTTTTCCTGTCCGCATGTTAAGTCTGTCCTTTTTTTGGCCGATAACCTGAACGGCAAGGCCGATTGCGGACAAAGTATCTCTCGGGATGCAGCAGGACAGGGTGTCCTGCCGAAAGAAGTCCTTGTATTTGTCTTGTCCGCGAAAAAATGTCGGCCTCCGGAAAGGGACAGTCTGAAATGTTCAGTACAGACCGAGCTCGGCAAAAGCGCCCTTCTCAGAGCCATGCACTGCCCGAAGGCGGAACAATGCCCCTGGAAGAGCTGCTTCGGGAAACCCATCAAAAGTGGATTCAGTCTCTGGAAGAGCAAAAACAGCTTCAGGCCAAACTCGAGCGGCTGGAGAAGGATTTCCACACAATCTTTGACTCCGTGCCGGCAATGATTTGGTACCGCGACTGTCAGGGAACAATCCTGCGGGCCAATCGCTGTGCCGCCGAATCCGTGGGGCTTTCCGTGGAAGAACTGGTCGGAAAAAATTATTATGAGTTATTTCCTGACGGGGCTCAAAAGGCCCTCGAAAAAGACATGCAGGTGATTGTGAGCGGCCAGCCCCTCTATAAGCAGCTTCGAAAGTACGTAACCGCCGACAATCGGGTTCGATGGGTTCTGGCAGACCGCATCCCCTATTGGGATGAGAATGGGCAGGTGGCCGGCGTCATTGTGTTTGCTCAGGACATCACGGAGCAAAAGGCCGCCGAGGATGAGCTGCATCTGGCCAACCGCCGCATCGAACAAGCCAACCGTCAGCTGCGCGCCGCCGCTGAGAGAGCCCGCATTCTGGCGGAGGAGGCCGCAGCGGCCAACCGCGCCAAGAGCGAATTTCTGGCGCATATGAGTCATGAATTGCGGATGCCGATGAATGCCATCCTCGGATTTGCAGAGATTCTGCAGGAAGAAAACCTTTCGGAGGAGCAGCGGCAGTATGTCCGGACGATTCAGCGTTCTGCCTCGAATCTGCTGACCCTGATTAATGAAATCCTTGATTTTTCAAAAATTGAGGCCGGCAAGCTGCGTATCGAAATGGTTCCCTGTTCCTGCGCGGAGGTTGTTCGAGAGGTGGCCGAACTGATGGAGCATTCGGCCCGCTCCAAAGGTCTTGACTTTCAGGCGGATTGTTCCCCGGAATTGCCCGGAGTTATTTATACCGACCCAATGCGGCTTCGTCAGTGTCTGCTGAATTTGGTAGGCAATGCCATAAAGTTTACGGAGAAGGGACGGGTGTCGGTGCGTGTTTATCCGGAGACAGCCGCCGGACAAAAGCGGATTCGTTTTGATGTGCAGGATACCGGCATCGGAATTGAACCGGAAAAACAGACCCTGATTTTTGAATCCTTTACACAGGCGGATTCTTCTATCTGCCGTAAATATGGAGGGACAGGTCTGGGGCTGGCTGTAACACGCCGGCTGATGGGACTGTTGGGCGGGCATGTGGAGCTGGCCAGCCAGCCCGGAAAAGGCAGTACCTTTTCTTTGATTTTGCCTTGTTTTGTGGAGCCGATGCAGAACACGGCGGCTGACCCTTCAGTTCCCGCCCATGTGCCGCAGGAGGATGAACGTCATATCGGCTGTATCGGCCGCATTCTTCTGCTTGACAGCGATCCGCCCAATCCGATTCACGCCTCCCTGCTGCTGCGCCGGGCCGGTCTGGACGTGTGCGTTGTTCAGGGCCTGCGTGAGGCGCTTGCGGAGCTTAAGCAGAATCCCTTTAATCTGGTGCTGATAGCTCTCCAGAAGGTTCAGGAGGCCCGCAAAGCAGCGGCTAAACTGCGCAATTTCGATGAACAGCTTCCGATAGTAGTGATTACATCCGACACGTCGAAAAAGACGGCGGAGCAATTTAAGATTGCAGGCAGCAATGCTGTTCTGGTTGAGCCGGTTTCACGAAGTCAGCTCTATGAAACCCTCCGTTCTTTTCTGTCAGTTCAGGCGGCGTCTTCGGTTCCCGGCGAAAGCTCCTCTCCGGAGCCTGAAAGTCCGGAAGACCTGTATGAAACACTGCCCGCCCTGATAGAACAGATTCGCGAATGTTATGCCCGAAGTGATTATGAAACGCTTGCCGAGCACGCTGGACGCCTCGTGGAGCTGGGGCGTCGATTCCATCGGCTTGCACTGACGGAAAAAGCCGCCCGTCTTCAGAAATTTTTAACGGGCGGGAGTGTTCAGCCGGATGAGCTCCAAAAACAAGTGGAGGAACTCAGCGACCTTTGCCTGCAGATTACGCTGGGCCGTTAATAGATATACACCAGCCGCAATTTCACATTCCATTCGTTTTTGGCGGTTCCGGCTTTGTCCAGAGCGATTTGTTCACACTGCAAATCCGGCCAGCGGGCCAGCATAGCGGAAAGGAACCCCGCCGCCGTTTCGACTTTTACGGACTTAAATGACAAATCGGCGCTTTTGCGTGTTTTGCCTTTCTGCTTGATGGCCTGGCGAACGTTCAGCGTATAACTGCCCGAACTGATTCCGAATTCTTTTGTAAAGCGGTCGACCTCGGTTGTATAGTCAAACTCCCCGCTCTGACCGCCCTGTTCCTGGTAATGGACTCGGGCCGGCTCCAGCTGAAGAATCTGATCGATTAGGACAGCGGCTTCTGCATACTGGGCTTTTTTGTCGTTCCACGCTTTGATATAGCGCGGGTAAAAAACCAGACCGCTGAGCAGGGCCCATAGCGCCGCCAGGACCGGCAGCAGAACAAAGAAGAAATCCGGCTGTTTCCAGAAATCCTTTCGCATCAGGCACCTCCTTCCTTCTTGGTCTGAAGAACAATTTCGAACTTATCCCGCGGCGGCGCCGGAGAAATCTGGTTGCTTTCTACATCCAGTTTCGGGTGTTTTTTGAACTCGTCGAGAAGCTGCAGCGTGCTGCGTCTGCCGTCCGTATCGCCAATCAGGCGAATCGTTCGTTCTGTAATGGATATCTGCTGAATCTGCATATCGACGGAAGACGGCGTTTTGTTCAGGGCCTCCATCAGGAATGTCAGGCGGGCAGGCACAGACCCCTCATCGCCGCCGCCGAATCCCTCCTGACGCTGACGCACCTGACGGAGCACATTCCGAAGACGGGTTAGAATCGGCTGGTTGGACGGGGGCTTTTGGCCGTACATACATCCTTTGTATTCGGCAACAACTTTCTCATCGAGACGGGCGATATAAGCCTGGAGCCGCAGGGATTTCATTTGAAAATAAAGTCCGACGGCCGCAAAAATAACCGTCAGGGAAATGCTCAGGGTACGGAGAGATTTCTGCAGCATCTTCCTGCGTCCCTGATACGGCAGAAAGTCACGGCGGAAGTCCGCACGACGTCCTCGATGAATGCTCGACAGCGCCGCACCCCATGCCGCCGCCGCAAGAACCGAGTCGGCAGATGATTCGCCGGGCCAGCGAAGGGTTTCTGTTTGGACGGGATGAGACAGTTTTTGCGAGAGAACGTCAGGACGGATGTGTTCCGTTTCGCCGGCCAGAACAACCGTTTCAACCGGTTCCCCGCAGGCCCATCCGGCCAAAGTTAACTGAATCTGTCGGGCAAGCGAATCCGTAAGGTCATCCTTTCCGGCCAGGAGAACTCGGCGGAAGTAAACAGCCCGTCCTTTGTTGGCATTTTTCAGCAGGAGACATTGCCCCCCGCACAGCCAGACAAACAGAGTGCCGGTTTCCCGGAACGAAGGCGAAACCTGCTCCAGAGCCCGCGCCAGCGAGACGGCCTCCGGCTCCATCATAACGGGGTCCAGACCTTCCCCCTGAAGGTCCAGCAGCAGGTCGGTGAGTGTCTGCCGGTCGGCCGCATAGACCATCACATCCGCTCCGTCCGGGCGGATGCGGACTACTTCGTAAGCCACCGCTAATGAAGCCGCGTCTGTTGCGGCGGCTTCTTCTGCGTCATACTTGATGGTATGGTCAATCTGACGCGGTTCCGAAAACGCCGAGCGCAGAGGATACTGGGCAAAAAAGTCGCTCCGAAGAGAAACAACCGCTTCTTCGTACAGCAGGTTTTTGGCGCGTACAGCCCGGGCGACAGCCGCCCCAAGCGAAAGAAGTTCTGAAGCATCCGGCTCCGGACTTACCCGAAAGCTGTCGGCTACCTGCGGCTCCGGTTTGCTGATGTCAAGAACAACCACCTCCGCTTCTTGTCGGCCTACGGCAATACCTATTACGAATTTTGATTCCACATCCAATCTCCTGTTTAACGGCCGTAGAGCACGGCCAGCAGTTCCACTTTTTTCTGGTCTTTGAATACCGTTGCGACAGCGGCACAGCGGGCGTTCCCGCAGCGGCTGACAATTCGAATCTGGAAAAAGACGCTCTGGGTTGTCAGATACGGTGCCGCGGAGCGCAGGTTCGAAGTTTCTTCCGGAACCAGTTCTTCCAGTTCCCGCAGGGTGCTGAACGGCTTGCTTTGTCGCTGTTCAATAACGGTCTTCGCCAGCTCTTCCGGTTTCTCGGCAACCATCATAAATGCCGCTTCGAGCACCTGACGGGGAGCTGTGTTGATATTTACTTCCTGAGAGCCCCACAGGGCCAGATACCGCAGGGGAGATTCATTTCGCAGGCCGCTGTCAATCCGGCTGCGAGCCAGGCCTTCCAGGTCCAGCAGGGAACTGTGAAACAGTTTGCCGAAATCCGCCGCGTGTGCGATGGCCGGCCGCAGAACATCTGTGCTCTGAGCAGCCGGTTGGTTTTGCGTCGGCTGTGCATTCGGCTGGGTCGGCTGGCCCGGCAAACGTCGAGTTGTCCGGAAAGTGGTGCCGCCCGGAGCGGGTGCAGCGGTCTGCTGAGCTGCGGCGGCTGTGCGGGATTTGATCAGGATTGGCTGCGGGTCTATCACAAAGGTTTTCTGTTCCTGAATCAGAGCACATTCTTTGTGAAGCCCTTCGATTTCCTCCGGCGTCATCGACATCCATTCACAAAACGTAGTCAGGGCCGCCTTGGCGGCTTTGTTGGCGGAGACGGCCCAGCCCAGCGGCATTTTGGCGTTTTCATCTTCAATCTCGATGGTGACTTCCGCCTCTCCGAAGGTTAATTCGATGGGCTTGGACACCAGGGGCCAGGGAGGCCCGTACGGTCCAGGCACGACCAGTTTGAGCGGGTCAATCGGTTTCGGCTCTTCTTCAGCAGGAGTTTCTTCGGAGGCGTTCGGGTCTGTCATTCGCTGCACGAAAGCGGACAGGATTTCCGACAGCGACAAGTCGGTCTGTTGCGGTTCGGATTCTTCTTCCGTTAGGCCGGACAAATCCAGAACCTGCTGGAGTTTCTCCTCGTCTGCTACATCCAGCCAGGCCTGAAGATATGCGGCGTAGTCCTCCTGGGACAGCCAGAACAAATCGGAAAAATCCGGCAGCCCCTCGCGGGATGCAAGGCGGTACTGCTGCTCCGGCATCACCGACAGGACATATTTTAAGGCCGAATCGCAGGCATAGCGTGCCCGCTGATAGTCGATCATATAATTCACGCGTCTTTTGGCGTGCTGAATATACAAACTCAGGGCGGTGGTCATGGCCGTCAGTACAACCAGAACCATCAGCACCACTACCAGTACAAGCCCGCGTGAATGCCTCATTTATCGCTCCTGGGTTTTCGGTTCCACTTGATTCGGCTCTTCCGGAACAGATTCTTCCGGCAGGAAATCATTTACGTCCAAAACTTTCGGGCGAAACCGATAGGCAATTGCACGAATCCGGTCAATTGCAACCGTTCGCTGGAGGATTTTCTCTTCGGGTACATACCATTTGCCGTCGGGCCCTTCTTCCATCGGTGCGAAAGACACACTTATCCGGAGCCCTTTCGGAAGTTCCGTTTTTGACCAAACGGCGGCGGCCTGTTCATTGTCCAGGGCTTCCACCTTAAAATAAGTCAGCCCGGAGACGGTCGGAACGAAAAGGGTCTGTTCCTCCAGACTCTTATTCTCGTCGAGGACTTTGTCCTCCACATTGAGCCCTCCATGCATTCGATACAGAATCAAACCCCCTTCATCCATATCATAGGCCGTCTGCCAAATAACACGCTCATAAATCCGCGGCTGAGGGGGCTGGCCGCTGTAGAATTTCGATTCGAGCGTCAGTTGGGCGGAGGCGAAACCGTTGTCAATTTTGTTGCGGACCTGTACTGCGGCATCAAAGCCCGGGGCGGCAATGCGGTCGATGTCTTCGGCAATTCGCTGAAGGACCTCCTCGGCCAGACGGGTTTCGTCAAGTTTGCCTGTCAGGGCGGATGCATCCGCCCGCAGACGCTGGTAGACTCCCAGAACGCCGATGAGAATCATCGCCGCCAGGGCGACTACAACCAGCATTTCCACCAGCGAAAATCCGCCGGTCGGACCAAGATGTTTTGGGACGATTCGTTTCATTTTCAGTTGCAGCAGCAGCCGGTCAGTTGGCAGATAAGCGGTTTCAGCGACGGATCAATTTTGCTGCAGTCAAACGGACAGTCCGGTTCTTCCGGAAGAGAGGGCTCGGATGCGGTCTCTTCCTCGGGTTTCTGCGGAGATTCGGGCTCATCAGACGGTTCGGCCGGCGAATCCGGGGAGGTTTCCTCCGGAATTTCCGAGGGACTCCCGCCCCGACTGGGCAGCAGTTGAGGGTTGTCCTGCAGATACCGGATACAGTCATTCAGCCGGTCAAAGTTTACTCCCAGTTTCTGAAGAAATTCAGACTTGTCATTCTCGAGCGTTTCCACCAATTGGTCATATTCTTTGCTGAGGCCGTTTTCAATCAGATAGGCGACCTTCTGCCGCCGCTGGCGCTGAAGAAGATTTTCATAGGCGGCCGCATCCAGTCCGGCCTGCTCCAGACAGACTTTTGTCATTTCCTCGAGAGCTTTTTCTTCTTCTCCATACAGTTCGTCCAGAATCTTTTCTTCCAGCTCCTGCTGGGCCAAAATCTGCTTGACCTGTTCGGCGGACAAACCGGTCAGCCACTGTTCCAGCTCCACCGCCTGTTCCTGGTCGTCGCGGTCGCGGTAAAAGGCGCTGCTGACGGCCCGTATCCACATTCGGTTGCTGATGGGTTCATAAAAGGGCTCCACCCGCCGTTCCCAGCGGATTTCCGGATATCGTTCGCTGTAGCCGGTTTCCATCTGATCGCTGACGGCGGATGCGGTCAGGAGAGATTCGAGATTTTCCCGGGCCGTCTCAAAAGCCCTGCGGCGCTCAATAATTTCCATCGAAGCTCCGACGGCCTGGTTCATAACGACCAGAACAGAGGCCAGGAGCCCGACCAGAATCGCCAGAGAGGCGGCAATCTCGACGAGCGTAAAACCGCTGCGGCGAACAGATTGTTTAAAATCGCATTTCATCGGGTTTTTGAGGCAGCAGGATGGGAACATCGCCTTCCACAAGCCGGACCGGCTGAACCATCCGCGAGATTAGTATGCTCCAGGGATTGCCGTCTCCATCGCGGATAACCACCTTGCCGCCGTACTGCCAGCCGGAACGGCCCGCATAAAATCGGGCTTCTGTGACATTTTCTTTGTCGCGTGTGTCTTCCAAATCATCATACAGGACATAGTCCAGCTGAAACCGGTCTGTAAAGTATCCGGTGTGAATGACGGCCTCCTCCTCCGGAATGGTCTGCAAATCCAGCGAGGCAAACTGCCGGAGCACATATTTTTGTTCCACAAAATCCAGAATTACTGCGTAGCGGCGGTCGCTTTGAGCGGAGGCCTCCTGGGCCATCTGGAACAGGTTAACCAGCTCCTGGGCCTGATGCTGAAATTGTCGGCCGCCCCACAGGGCGCTGTAGCTGATAACGCCCAGCGACAGCAGGAAGGCCAGCAGCCCCACCACAATCAGCACCTCCAGAAGCACATATCCGAAGTGCTTATTCCACATCGGTGCTGTACAGATCCGCATCATATCCTTCGCCGCCCTCTTTGCCGTCGGCCCCGTAACTGATGATGACAAAGGGCTTTCCGCTTTCCGGATTCAGGACATACACCAGTTCATTCTTCCAGGCATCTTTGGGAATATCTGTGGTTTCCAGATACCCGGTCCAGCCGGTGACGTCCGAGGGCTGCTCAATCAGAGCCCGCAGCCCCTCTTCTTCTGTGGGGTAGCGGCCGGTGTCCAGCTTGAACATATTGACCGCCGCGTGCAGCTCCTTCAGGGTGGCTTTGGTGGTTGTTACGCGCGCCTTGTCCGTCATTCCGATGAAGTTTTTGGCGGCGATTCCCATCAGCAGTGCCAGAATCAGCACCACGGCCATAATTTCCACCAGCGTAAATCCTTTTGTCCGTCTATTTGTGTGTTTCATAGCAGCCTCCGTTTGCCTTAAAATTGCGTAACAGAGAATTTGATAATCGGAACCATTGTCGCATAGGCAATCAGACCGATCAAACCAGCCATAAAGAGTATGATAATCGGCTCAACGAACTTGCTGAGCCGCTCAATAACTACATCCGACTCGGCCTCCAGATTCTGGCTGATCATCCGGAGCATTTGTTCGAGTTCTCCGCTCTTTTCGCCGACGGTAATCATATGAGCAATCGACGGGCTGATAACCCCGCTGTCCCGAAGCGGTGTGGCGATGTCGGAGCCGGACAGAATCCGCTCGCGGGCCTGGCGGACGGCTTCGGCCATCACGGCATTGCCGGTCACCTGGGCAACGACCCGCAGCGATTCAGCCATCGACATTCCGGAGCTCAGCAGCGTAGCCAGTGTAGAGGCAAACCGTGAAACAATCCGCTGCTTAATCAGCGGGCCGAACCCCGGCAGGGCCAGCAGGAAGCGGTCGCGCAGCGCCGTTCCGCGCTCCGTTCGGACCGCCCGCTTGTACAGCCAGCTCAGTCCAAACAGCACTCCCAGAATCACAAAAGCCCAGGCGCTGGTCAGCAGGTCGGAAATCTTCATCAGGGCCCGCGTTGTCAGCGGCAAGGTCTGGCCGACCTTGACCAGCTCATTGGTAATCAGCGGCAGGAAGAAAATCATAATAATCAGCACCACCACCACGGAAAGGGTCAGCAGAATGGCCGGATACATCATCGCGGTTGTCATCTTTTCTTCCAGCTGCCGCTGCTTTTCGAGCATATTGGACATCGTGGTTAAGCTGTCTTCCAGCGTGCCGGTGACCTCGCCGACCCGCATCATGCTCACATAAATCAGGTCAAAATACGCCTCGTATTCGCTCAGGGCCTCGGCAAAGGACTCACCCGTCACGACACGGTCGCGCACATCCGTAATGGCATTCTTTAATTGCGGGTCCGGAATCTGCTGAATCAGCACCGACAGCGCATCGGTCAGCTTGATGCCCGCCCGCAGCATCGTCGCCAGTTCTTTCGTGAACGCCGCCACGGTCTTTTTCTTGTTGCCGAAAACGGAGTGAAACGACCGGCCGGCGGTCTCAGCGGTAATCTGCGTGACCTCCGTCGGATGCAGGCCCTTGCTGCGCAGCATCTTGCGGGCGGCAAAGGCGCTCTCGGCGGAAATCACGCCTTTTTCCGTCTTCTGACCGCTTCCAATCGCTGTATAACTGAATCTCGGCACTGGACTGTCCTGATGCTCTTCTGGAACCACGGATTTCACGGATTTTTTAATTGTATCTGTGTAATCCGTGGTTTCTTTATTCTTTTACATGCTGTCGGACTGGGTGACCCGCAGGACTTCGGCGATGGTGGTAATGCCTGCCAGCACCTTGCGGGCGCCGTCCATCCGCAGCGTCTTCATTCCGTATTCGAGGGCCTTTTTCTTAATCGCCCCGGCCGTCTCGCATCGGTAAATCATTTCCCGAATCTCATCGTTGACAATCATCAGTTCATAAATTCCCGTTCGCCCGCGGTAGCCCGTATCGAAGCACTTGCTGCAGCCGCGTCCGGTGTAGAAGAACTCGCCGGCGGGCATGTCCGTCAGGCCCAGCTCGCGCTGCTCCTGTGCGTTCGGGTGATAGACGGTTTTGCAGTCCGGACAAATCTTCCGCACCAGGCGCTGGGCCAGTACGCAAATCAGGGACGAGCTGACCAGATAGGGCTCGACGCCGAAATCCAGCAGTCGGCTGACCGCGCCGGCGGCATCGTTGGTGTGCAGCGTGCTGAACACCAGGTGCCCGGTGAGCGAGGACTGAATCGCCATCGCCGCCGTCTCCCGGTCGCGCACCTCGCCGACCATAATCACATCCGGGTCCTGACGCAGGATATGCCGCAGGGCGTTTACGAAGGTCATCCCCTTCTTGGCGGACACCTGCATCTGGCTGATGCCCTCCAGCTGGTACTCGATGGGGTCCTCGACGGTCATGACGTTTTTCTCGACGGCGTTGATGCGGTTCAGGCACGCATACAGGGTGGTGCTTTTGCCGCTGCCGGTCGGTCCGGTTACAAAAATCACGCCGTGCGTGCGGGTAATCATCCGGTCGAAGGCCTCTTTGTCCTCTTTCCAGAGCCCCAGCTCCTCCAGCGTCAGCAGTCCGGTGCTTTTGTCGAGGATTCGCAGGACCGCCCGCTCGCCGTAGCTGGTCGGCACCGTGCTGACGCGCAGGTCGATTTCCCGCTGGCCGATGCGCACGCTTGTGCGTCCGTCCTGCGGCATCCGCCGCTCGGCGATGTCCATGCCGGCCATCACCTTGATGCGCGAAATCACCAGCGAGAGCACATTGCGGTTGAGCGTGAGCGTGTCGTACAGGATGCCGTCGATGCGGTAGCGAATCTGGATTTTGTTCTCGTAGGGATGCACATGGATGTCGCTGGCCCGCATCTGGAGGGCCCGAAAGAGGATGTCGTTGACCAGCCGGATGACCGGCGGGCGGTTGACCACATCCAGCAGGTCGTCGCTGCTCTGGGCCTCATCGACCAGCTGGTCCAGATTCTGCGAATCCAGTTCCTCGGCGACCTCTTCGATGACCGTATTTTTCTGTTCATAGGCCACGTCGATGGCCGCTGTGATGGCCGCCCGGGAGCTGACCACCATCTCGGCGGGCTTGTGCAGTTTGCGGGCGATGTTGTCCACCACCAGCGGATTCATCGGGTTGGCGACGGCGATGGTAATCACATCCTCCTGACCGTTGCGGTAAAAGCCGATCAGGTAGTGGTGCTGGGCGTACGGCGCCGGAACGGCCTCGATGAACGCCGCCGGCACGGTCGATGCGTCGATTTCCTCCACATACTCCAGCCCGAGCGTCTCGGCCAGAAGCCGCAGAACGGCCTCTTCCGTAAACTGGGGGGCTGACAGCAGAATCTCGTCGATGCGGCGCGCATCGTCGGCGTGCTCGGCCAGGTACTGTTCCAAGGCCTCCGGCTTGATAATCCCGGTCCGTCGGGCCGTCTCGATTAATAATTCTTTCATGTTTTTATTTCATTTCTTTTTACAGCCGTGCTTTTACTGGCCGGCTTTGTTCTTCCGGCTGCATTTGCCATTTTCACATCCGGCTGTCCTTTGTTTGTTCTCAGCCGTCCTTGCCGCTGTCCTTCCCGCTGCCCCTGTCCTTCCCTTTGTCCCTGTCATTCCCGCGCAGGCGGGAACCCATTCCTCCCTGTCCCCGCACCTTTTCTTTCACACCCTTTCAAACAAATCATCCCACGCGGGATTCTTTTCTTCAATCAGTCGGATCTTCCAGTCACGATTCCATTTTTTCAGCCGTTTTTCTCGCACAATGGCGTCCCGGATATTTCGAAAAGTCTCAAAATAAACCAACCGTTTCACTCCGTATTTTTGTGTAAACCCCTCTACTTTTTCCGTTTTATGTTGAAAAACGCGATTTTTCAGATTGTTTGTAACGCCGATATACAAGGTGCCGTTTCGCTGACTGGCCAGGATATAGACATAATACGTCATGTCTGGACTCCCGCCTTCGCGGGAGTGACAGGTTGCTTCGCCCCTGGTGCCGTTCTCGCACCTTGCTGTCCTTCCCTTGTCTTGTCGTTCCTTTCAGTCAATCTTTTTTCCTGTCTGCGTTCTTCCCGTTGTCTCTGTCATTCCGCTGTCTCTGTCATTCCCGCGCAGGCGGGAATCCATTCCTCCTGTCCCCGCGACCTGTCCTCCTTCCCACTGCCTCTGTTCTTCCCACAGCTTTTCGTCCTTGTTGTCTCTGTCATTCTTGTTATCCCTGCCCTTCCCATTATCCCTGTCGTTCCCTTTGTCTCTGTCGTTCCCGCGCAGGCGGGAATCCATTCCTCCTGTCCCCGCGTCCTGTCCTTCAAAGCTTTTAGCGAAGAAGGAAGGCGGCAATCTATTCTTGTTCTCCAAACTCGACCTTTCTCTGCCGGTTTAATACAGTTGTTCTTCCTCGCTGGTCTGGATTTCATCTTCTTCGAGCACCCGTTCCGGCTCCATCGGTTTTGGCTCAATCCCCGGCCAGTCCTGAGCCCGTTGGAACTGCCGCTCTTCCTCTTCAAACGCCCGCCGGTTCCGCCCGGATACCCGCCGCATATCATCCATTCCGCCGCGGTCGCCGGGGCGAATAATGTTGGCCTTCACGAACACGTAAAGCTTGCCCTGCTGGCCGGAATCATCTACGCCGCGAAATAGACCGCCTACAATCGGCAAATCCCCAATGAGGGGCATTTTTGACGTGCCTTTAGACTGTTTGATTGTTTCCAGGCCGCCTAAAATAATGGTGGTGCCGTCCGGGACTGTGGCGACCGTGTTGACATCCGTGGAAAGCAAATCCGGCGGCCGCGGATAGGTTTCTCCGGCAACAGTAACATCTTTTCCGCGCGAGAAATCAAAGTCCTTGCGGTTCAGACTGATTTCCAGCCGAAGCATATTCCCTTTGCTGATGTGAGGTTTGATTTTCAGGGTGATTCCGGAGGAATAATCTGCGAAACTCACGTCAGTTGTGGTGTAGGAAGGTGAAGTTCCGGTGGCCGGCTGAACAATGCTCTTCTGCTGAGCAATGGAGGTTTGATTTTCCGTTTTGATTTCTCCTTCCTGATTGTCATTAACTAAGATTTTCGGCCGGGCCATGATGCGCCCGTATCCTTTGGTTTGAATCGCGGTCAGCAGCCCCTGCACATGGGCGCTGTTGTAAAACGCTTTGAAAACATCTTTTTCAGCTGATGTTGTGACTCTCGCGTCGGCATAGCGGTCGCTTGTGAACGAATCCAGTTGGCCGATTAAAGCTCCGCTGCCCGTGCCTGAACGCAAATCTGTTTCGCTGTAAGTTTTCGAGATAATATCGAGGTCGTATTCAAATTTTTCGTTCTTAGTAATCTCTACCAGTGTGCAGTCCAGCAGGACCTGCGGGCGGTACTGGTCCAGTTCGCGAATCAGGTCGCCGACCCATTGCTGATTTTTCTTGTTGGCATACACAATCAGTGAATAGGTCTTAGGGTCGGGAATAATCCGAATGCGTTCTTCTTCCTTGGTTGGCAGAGGAGCCGTCGTTGGGGTCGGAGCGGTCTGTATCTTGGCATCCGGCGAGGACTTCTGGGCCTGCTGCTGCATCGTTTCCTGTATCAGTTCATTAAGCACCTCTGCCAGCTCTTCCGGGTCCTGATTTTCCAGCGGATAGACCACATACGGCGTCGAAACCCGCTCGAGTGTGCGGTCCACGTGGGCGATAACCAGCGAGATGGCCTCGTGCTGTCGCGGTGTCGCGTGCACCAGCAGCGAGTTGGTCGATTCGAGAATCGCAATCTGCGGCTGAGCCGCCGCCAGCTCCGTCACGGTTTCGCCTTCGATGGTCGGCAGGGCCAGAGCCGTCGGCATCTCCGGCTGGGCGGGCTGCATCATCTGCCCGGCGGTTTGGCGTGTGCCGGCGGCGGTGCTGCGGGTTTGACTGCGGCTCTCTTCGCTCTTGCCCGGCGCAATAATCCCCAAATCCTCCAGCGTCTTAACGACGGAGAGGGCATCAACATTCTGAATCTCATATTCCTGAATCGTCCGCTGGTCCTTCTGCTTGACATCCACATGGGAAATCACCAGTTCAATCGCCTCGTGCTGATCTTTGGTCGCATTGACCAGCAGCGAGTTGGTATTGGGCCGAATCGAAATGTACGGCTGGTCTTCTCCGCCTGCTGCGGTTGCGGGAGCAGCGGTCGGCTGAACGGTCTGAACCGGCTGACCGGGCTGGGTTGTGCGGGCCAGTGTCGGCCGTGTCGCTGCCGTCTGGCGGGAGGCAGTCTGGGTTCCGACGCTCACGTTGGCAAGCCCCAGTTCATTCAGAGCTGTCACGACCTCCGCCGCCTCTACATGCTGGATAAAGTATTCACGCACATATCGCAGGTAGTACTTGGGCACATCCAGCGTGTCAATCAGCTCCTGAATGGTCTGAATCTGGGCGGCATACCCAATCATCAGAATCCGGTTGGTCCGTTCATCGGTGTCCAGGAATACAGTGTCCTGGGTAGGCGCTGTCGGAGCTGCGGCGGCCGGCTGAGGCGTCGGCTGCGGACGGGTTGCAATGACCCGCCCCTGCGCATCCCGCTGGACAACCGGAGCGGCGGAGCGGGCGGCCGCTCCCTCTTCCGAGCTGGGGGCGGAGGCCACCGAAATGCCGCTCATCTGGGCTGTCAGCGTCTTCAGTTTGTTGAGAATGTCCGCCGCCGAAGTATACTGCAGCTGACGGTAGGCAAAACGCCTCGGCTCTCCCGCCACGTCCACCAGCGCAATCACCTGATTGATGCGGTCCATTCGGTAGGAGTAATCCGTTACAATCAGCGTGTTGGTTTCGTTGACCGGTACAAAGGAGGTTCCCAGCTGCAGGTCTGTAAGCATCTTCTGGGCCGCCGCCGGTGAAATGTGTTTCAGTTGGAAAACACTGCTGACAATCACATCTCCCGGAACAATCGGTTCATCCGGCGAGATAATCACCGGGTCGGCCTGTTTGATTTGGCTGGCCGGAACAATGGTAACCAGATTGCCTCGCCGGGTCATTACGAAACCCTTGAACCGCATAACCGACTCGAGCAGCGCGTAGGTGTCTTTGACCTTGATTTTTCCATCGTGAATCTTCAGCTGCACATCGCCGCGCACCTGAGTCGGGTCATACATATAGTTGAGCCCCAGCTGCTTGCCGACCAGTTCAATCAGCTGGGTGATTTCCACCTTTTCCGGCAGGGTAATCGTCAGCTCCAGCTCCTTCTCCCCTTCCGGAATCACCGGTTCCGGCAGGGCTGGTGCGGTTTGCACTTTCCTTTCCTGCTCCTTGCTTCGTTCCGCCAGCAGCGCCTTCAATTCAGCAATCTGCTGCTCCTGCCGAGACAACTGCTCCTCCAGGCGCGCCAGCAGAGAGGTTGGGATATTCTGCGGCTGCGGTTCTGCAGCGGGCGTTTTTTCTGCGGCTGTTTCGGGCTGATTCGGTTCTTCTGCGGCGGCGGTCTCCTCCGTTTCCGCACGCCGGCGAAGCGCTTCAATCACATCCAGCAGGGCCTGTTCTTCCTCGCCCTGGTCTTGGGCGGTTTGCTTTTCTGCTTCAATTTCTTTCTGAAGCTGTTCGGCTTTCTCCTGAGCGGCTGTCAGGGCCTTCATCAGTTCCTGGCTGAAGAAATCCTCTTCCTGAGGTGCGGCGGACTGATTGGGTTCAGCCGCAGATGCCGGCGCGGTTGGCTGGGGTGGTGTTTCAGCGGAGGGCTCCGATGGAGCCGCCGCAGCAGGTTCGGTTTGGGGCTGATTCGGTTCTTGTGCCGCCGAAGTGGTCGGGACGGTCTGCGGGGCGGAAGCGGGCGCAGGGGTTGTCTCTGCAGACGGTGCAGGCGCAGCGGTCGGCTTCGGCTGGTGTTTGGCAATCCATTGATTGATAATCTGTTCGAGCTGTCCAATCATCGCCTCACTTCCGACGGCCAGCAGCCCCCCTTTGTATTCGTCCAGAAGCAGAGGGTCCGATGCGTTGCTGGCCGGCGGGTCCAGCAGGGTTCCTGCCTGAAGCTCTGACAGTTTCATCTGTTCAAACAGATATTCCGTACTCGGAAGACCGGCATCTGTCGGCTGCCACTGCTTGAGGATGCGCACACTTGCATGGTCGAGCATCTGAAGAAGACTCGAGGCCCGTATCAAGTCGTCCGACTGGTCGCTGGTTACGATGAGAATCTTGTCGGAAAGGGCGTCCACACGCCGGCCGATTCCCAGTTGGAGCAGGGTTGCTTTGATTTCTTCCGCTGTGCGGTGATTCGTCCGATACAGGCGGCTGCGCTCCACCCCCGAACGGGACGGTTCGCCGGCCGGGCAGATTTGTTCGTACGAGAGAAACCAGATAGCCAATAAGCCGATAACCAGTCGCCGATTTGTTTGGCTTGCCGGTCGTCCGCAACGGTTCGAGTGCATATCTTGCTCCAATCAGTTTGCTGTCAAAATGCACAGGGAAAGGTCAATCGCTCCCCGCGATGCCTTTCCGAAACTATCCTGTATTTATCTATTTATCGGTTATGGGCGCCTGCCCATACTACTTTTCCGTCTTCTTTCAGGACTTTTTCTCACAGAAATTCTCTATCTATTCAGACCATCGGGCTGTATTCGGGTTCCCTGAAAAGACAGGAAAATCGCTCGATGGGTTTTATCGGATAAAAGAGGGGCGGATTCAACGGATTATTCGATTTTCTCGGAACTTTCTGATTTCTCAGTGCTTTCCTGACGGGGACCTTCCTCCGACGGTGACGGTTCGGCTTTCTCTTCTTTTTCGGCGGATTCTTCAGAGGGTTGTTCCGCGGGCTTTTTGGCTTGAGCCGACTGAACAGCCGCCTCCTTTTCTTTGGCCAGCACCTTCAGCAGCTCCTGCCAGGCCTGCTGCTCGGCCTGACGTTCTTCTTCCGTTTGCCCCTCCTGAGAGCTCTGTCTCATAATATTTTCAATAGCAGATATGCTTTCATCGATGGACCGAATCTGCTCTTCGGGGCTCATTTCAACGGCAGGCAATTCTTCTGTTGTTCGCAGGGTGGTAGTAATCCGAGGAGATACAGAAGTCGGCTGCGGTCGAGGGGTGCGGGAAATCTGGGTGCGGGAAGGAACGGACTTCCCTTCGGCGGAGACGGCAGACGGGCCGGCTTCAGTCCCTTCGCCCGATTCTTCCGAGACACCGGAAGAACCCACAGATGTAGGCCTTGTTGGAGCAGAAGATGCGATTTGTTCATCCGATTTCAGCAGGGATTTTGTCGGCGGAGCGGCCGGCATAAAGAGTTCGGAGTTAAACTTGCCGCCCTGATAAAGCACAATCGAACCGTCCTTGATTTCCTGAATAACCAGATGGCCGACCTGTTCACCCTGCCGATACCATTTGTATTCGTTCTGGACATTCTGAAGCAGAGCCATCGACTTTTCCGGATGGTCCGGATAGCGGGCTGTGGCAATCAGAGTGAACTTGGCACTCAGTGTGGGCTGCTTGTGCTCCGGAGGTTTGGGCAGTTGCGGCGGTTTGACCTCCGGCGGCTTGGGAGGTTCAATGGGCTTGGGGGGCGGCGGCGGAGGCGGCGGGTCGATCCGTACGGCAAAGGCCTTAGCGGCCTGCTCCAGCGGAGACACGGCATCGGACTTGGCGGCGGGTGCTGTCTGGCTTTTCTTGCGAAACTGTTCAACCACTCCTTCTTTGGCCAGAAAGGCCTCGATGTCCGGGTCGCCCCGAAAGCCGAGGATTGCCACCGCCGCCAGAACGAGGACGGCACATATCACAGCTGCCAGACTGGCGATACGCAGTGCTTTGAGCATAGTCAGCCGCCTTTACCTGCCGAAAAACACGAAAACACTCTTGTTCTGTCAATTTAGACAATCTGTCCTGCCGGCGGTTCCTTGGATAAACCGCTTGGGTGCGACGGAAAGAGGTATAAAAAGGTCTTTAATTCTTAAACCAGCCGCTGATGCGGATTTCCACTTCTTGGGAATTGTCGAATTGAATCGTCAATTCGTCGGAAAAGTACCGCCGAGTGGCTGTTTCCCGTTCCGGCATCGTAATCTCTATCGTCAAGGTCAGCGCGTTATCTTTGATTTCCTGCTTGACAATCTTCATCAGGCCGGCACGGGAAGCGGACTTGGCAATCTTGAGCGAATCGCCGTAATGGCTGGTAATGACGACCTCTTTTTGCTCTTTCTGGCCGGGCTTGACGTTCTGGAGGATAATCCGGGGCCGGTTGATTTCGTATCGCGGAAGGGCACTATATCGGACCATCTGGATGCCGCCCTGCGGATGGTCCACCTCGAAGGTCATTACGCCGGTTGGATTTTTGGACAATACATCCAGATTGACCTGGGGAGTCAGGGTAAACTCTGTTGCGGCGGCATTCGGGTCAAACACACAGGTAAAGGCATCCGCCTGCGAGGTGAATTTGGTGATGCGGAAGGGTTTGCCGTCTGTGCTTTTAATCTTGATAGGCCCCAGACCGGCGTTGGGCTTGTTGAGCATCAAGGACACTTCCGTCGGTTCGGTCTGGACGTTTACCTGCACCACCGCGCGTAACTCCAGCTGGGCACGGTCGTTGGAAGGATCGTTGCTGACAATATACAGCTGCTTTTTGGTTTCTCCGCTGGTGGTCGGGGCGTGGAATTTTACCTCGATTGTTCCGGACTCGCCGGGTTCATAATCTTTCTTGTCTAACTGGGGGACGCTGCAGCCGCATGTACTCTGGACATGGTCAATCTTTAATGTTTTGTTTCCGATGTTCTTAAAGGTAAAGGTGCAGGTATGATAGGTCCCCGGTCCAATCTCGCCGAAATCGTGGAATTCCTTGGTGACGAGGATTTTTGGGCCGTCGATGGATTTCTTGTCTTCCTTCTTGGGTTCTTTTGTTTCAGCGGGCTTAGCCGGTCCGGCGGGCGCAGGTCCCGGGCTGGGGGTTGCAGCGGGGGTTTCCTGTTTTACCGAAGTCTTGCCCGCATCGGCCTGGCCGGCCATGCTTTCATTGCAGCCGAAAATCAAAGCAATTCCGAGAATAAAAACAAAAAAGAATCCAAAGAGTCCTCTTTTCATATCACTACCTTTCCGTTGCTGGATAGACAGGTTTTTTTACCCTTTTGACTTTTACGGCTAAGAAAGACTGCAAGTTTAGCACAACCTCGGAGATTTCGGCAAGTCCCTTTTTGAGGAGGGCAGTTGCAGCGGACGGAAAAACTTTTTAACCACAGATTGCGCAGATTTCACAGATTTGAAAAAAAGCGAAGAAGGAAAACAAATGAATTTAGAAGATACCTGATGACTGATAACTGCTCACTGATGACTGATAACTGGCAGCTGGACACTGTCCGCCGGAAGATAGCCCCGCCCGCAAGGGCGGGGAAAAAGAGAACAAAAATATTATCTCCTTTCCCCGGGCTTACGCCCGGGGCTATTGTGGACCGGGTTTTGGGAGCAAATTCGGAATTAAAATAAAGGAAGGGTGAAGAAAGAGCGAGCCCGAAAGCAATCCGCGTATTTTTTTGATGCTTGGTTTTTTCGTTTCGAATTTCAGATTTTTCTGGCTGCCGGAAGCTTCTTAAAAAGATGGATTCTCGCCTTCTTTCTTCGCTGAAGCTACGGAGGACAGGCCGCCGGTCTGAGCTGTGTCTCGTCATGCACGCAAGTTTATTTCAGGGGGTTGTGTTTGATTTGGGCGAAGGAGCGCGGCAGGTCGGGGGGCGTGGGGTGGGTTTTTTCGGCGGCGATGAGGGTCATTCGGGCCGGGGTCGGTTCGGTCGGCAGGACATATTCGAACGTTTTGACCACGGAGGCGCCCATCTGGATGAGGGCCCCCTGCGCCCGCTTCAGTTCGTCCTCGATATTCGGCCCCTTCCAGGCCAGCAGGCGTCCGCCGGGCCGCACCAGCCCCAGCGACAGTTCCGCCGCAATAGACAAATCCGCCAGCGCCCGGGTCAGGGCCGCATCAAACTGCTCGCGAAAGCGCTTCTGATGGGCCAGCTCCTCCGCGCGTTCGGCCACCACCTCCACGTTCTTCAGCTCCAGCTCCGCAATCACTTTCCGCTGAAAGGCGGCCTTTTTGCCTGTGGCTTCCACCGAGACAAACCGCCAGTTCGGACGGGCGATCGCCAGCGGCAGCACAGGAAAACCGGCGCCGGAGCCGATGTCAATGCACTTGAGCGTCCGGCCTTCGGCGAATGGTTCGAGCACCTTCAGGGCCGCCAGCGAATCGAGGAAATGGCGGATGCGGACGGATTCGGAATCCGTGATGCGCGTCAAGTTGTGGATTTTGTTTTCGGCCAGCAGCCGTTCGGTCAGCCGCTCGAGGGTGCGGCTGTGCCGCTGCAGCAGGGCCTGCAAATCATCCAGAGACAGCAGTTCACTCATGGTTTACTCTTTCGCAGGGTGAGGGTGTAAACAGCCCGCCCCTCTTTGAGATATTTTCGTTCATAATTGGTGCCGGTCATCTCGCCTTCGCGGGCGCCGGCGGGCCGAACAAACGGCACTGTTTCGACACGCCCGTCGGTCTGGGCTTCCAGTGCGATCCGTCGGGCCTGTTCATAGTAATCGGCATGGTCGGTTGCAAAGTTAATCCATCCGCCCGGCTGCAGACAGCGAAGCATTTGAATGAGATTGTCGCGGCTGAAGAACCGCCGCTTGTGGTGCCGTCGCTTGGGCCAGGGGTCTGGAAAGTACAGATGGATCATTTCGATGGTTCCGTCGGCGACGTGCCGGCGGAGAAAATCGGCCGCATCCGTGCGAATCATCCGCACATTGGTCAGCCGGCGGCGGGCGATGCGGTCGACGGCCAGCCGGTAATATTCGGCGGACCATTCAATCCCCAAAAAGTCCGTCTGCGGAAACGCGGCGGCCTGATGCACCAGAAACGTCCCCTTGCCGGAGCCGATTTCAATATGCACCGGTGCCGTGCGGCCGAACAGCGCGGCCCAATCAACAGGCCCGTTCAGGGAGTCCGCCTCCAGAAGATACGCCGGATTTAAGACAATTTTCTTATGCATTTGGATTTTTTTGAAAATATTGCGGTTTTTATCGGCACCGTCTCGCCCGAAAAACCGATTTTGCCCGGAAAAACTAATAAAGTCAAGCCGCCGGCGGTTCGATACACCCAAAGGACCCGAACGGTTTGCCCTGCCCAGCGTACAAAGAGCAGGGTCGCCGGACAGAACCGACAGAAAGAAGGTCAGGTATGATACGGCCGGCATTGACATTGCGCAGACGGCGGATTCTCATTGACGTGGGAACGCAGCGCGATTTGTTCACCGCGGAGGGCAAGGCGTGCATCCGCAACCACCGCCGCATCCTGGCCAATATCCGACGCGTGATAGCCTGGGTGCGCAAGGAGCATATCCGCGTGATTTCGACGGTGCGCGTCTTCGAGAACGACGGCGTTCATCACGGCCCGTCGTATTGTCTGGCGGGCACGGAGGGGGCTCGAAAGATCCGCTATACGCATCTGGCCCGTTCGCTGGCGTATGCCTCCGACGGCTACACGGATTTTCCGCGGGATTTGTTTGAACGCTACGACCAGGTGATTCAGGAAATCCGCAGCGATGACCCGTTTGAGGAGCCGCGGGCCGACCGGATGCTCAGCGAAGTGAAGGCGACGGATTTTCTGGTTATCGGGGCGCCGATTGAAACATCGGTGAAGTTTCTGGTGCTGGGGCTTCTGCTGCGCCGGCGCAATGTGATTGTGCTGGCCGATGCCGTCGGCTCGTTTGAAAAGCACGCCGCGGAAATTGCGCTGCGTCAGATGCAGGCCAAGGGGGCGCGGCTGATTGACAGCAAATCGTTTGTCGGAAACACCCATCTCAAGAAGGTCGGGATTTGCTCCTGCGACCGCTGCCAGGGCCGCCTGGTTAAAGTGGCCGCCGATTCGGAGGCGCTGGATTAGAGATTTTCCAGCCGGCGCTGGCGGTCGTAATCCTGCAGGGCGGCAATCAATTCGTCCATATCCCCGAGCATGATTTTGTCCAGGCAGTACAGCGACAGGTTGATGCGGTGATCGGTCAGCCGGTTCTGGGGGAAGTTGTAGGTGCGGATGCGTTCGGAGCGGTCGCCGGAGCCGATCATGGATTTGCGGGCCTGCGAGCGTTCCTGATGGGCCTTCTGCTGGTAGTATTCGTACACACGGCTGCGGAGGACCCGCCAGGCCTTGGCGCGGTTTTTGTGCTGGCTTCGTTCATCGCGCATGCTCACGACGATGCCCGTCGGGATGTGTTCGAGGCGGATGGCGGTGGCGACTTTGTTGACGTTTTGTCCGCCCGGGCCGCCGGCACAGCTGACATGCTCAATCACATCATCCGGCTTGATGTCGATATCGACCTCTTCGGCCTCCGGCAGGACGGCGACGGTGGCGGCGGAGGTGTGGATGCGTCCCTGGGATTCGGTTTCGGGGACGCGCTGGACGCGGTGGCCGCCGCCTTCGTAGCCCAGATGGGCCCAGACGCCCGGGCCTTTGATGTTCATAATCAGCTCGCGAAAGCCGCCGCGGTCCGTGGGGGAAAAATCCATCAGTTCAACCTTCCAGCCCATTTTGTCGGCGTAGCGGTGGTACATATTGTACAGGTCGCGCACGAACAGGGCCGCCTCTTCGCCGCCGGTCCCCGCCCGCAGCTCCATAATGATGGAGCCGACGGCCGCATCGTCGGACATCACCAGAGCGTTTTTGATGTCCTCCAGCAGGGCGTCTTTCTTTTTTTCGAGCTCTTTGATTTCCGCTTCGGCCAGTTCGCGAAGGTCGCCGTCGGAGCCGGGCTCGTTCAGCAGGGCCGCGGCCTCCTCGATTTGCTTTTCCAGCCGGCGGTATTCGCGGAAGCGGCTGACAATCGGGGCCAGTTTGCCCTGCTCTTTGGTCAGGGGCACCAGGCGGGCCGGGTTGGAGGCCACCTGCGGGTCGGTAATCTGCTGCTCAATCTGACGGCAGCGCTCGTCCAGCTGCTCGAGCTTGCGGACAATCAGTTGATTTTGGGATTCCGCCATGGCCGTGTTTGAAAAATGCGGACAAAAAAATTACGCTGCCGCTCCTCGGTCGGTAAGACAGAGGTCAACAGCGTAAGAGGGTAATCGATTGAGCTACGCTTTGTCCTGCTTGTCTTTCTTCTTGAAGTACTCCTCGACGGAGCCGAACTTCTTCTGGAAGCGCTCAATGCGTCCGGCGGTGTCGACGTATTTCTGCTTGCCGGTGTAGAACGGATGGCACATGGAGCAGATTTCCGCATGGATTTCCTTGGCGGTGCTGCGGGTTTCAAAGGTGTTGCCGCAGCCGCACCGGACCTTGACTACGTGATATTCCGGATGAATGCCTTCTTTCATTTTTTTAACTCCCGATTTATGTCCATATCGAAAACACAGCATTTTAGCGGGAAAAAAAGAAAAAGCAAGAGGTTTTGGGGAAAGAAGTTGATTTTGCGGCCGACCGCCGGCGTCCTGCAAGCGGCATCGTTTCGCTCTTTTTTTGATGGAAGACGGATGACCGACGACGGATAACCGATTTTTTCCGTTTTTGGACTTGACAGGATGCTAACTCCTTCTACAATAGCCGTTTAGATGGATTCTTCGGGGGGAGAATCGATTACAGAAAATTTATAAGTTCTGGTCTTTCAAAAGTTTATAGAGATTTTGGTCTTTCGGAGGCCGACAAAAAAGTGT